>DASXHG010000223.1:0-14888 GCA_036488625.1 Solirubrobacteraceae bacterium
CTCTGATAGCGCGCCCTCAAGAAGCTGAGCCCGTGGGTGTGCGGATAGCACGGGCCCGCTCCCCCGAGCGTGCACGGCCCGGCGACCAGCGTGCAATAGAAGGTTCCTGAGTCAAGTGCTCGCAGTCCCGTGAGCGTGCCGAAGCGGCTGAGCGCCACCGCCAGGCCCCAGCTGTTGGCGGCGCAGTGAGGACACCAGGCCAGGTTCATCGTCAACAGCTCCGGCTTGCCGTCGCGCTCCAGGTGCCGGCGGAGCTTGAACACGCCGAACACGGAAGGCGCGGACAGCTTGCCGGCACCAACCTGGTTCAGCGTGCTCACGGGCACGTGCGACACGAGCTCGGCGATTGCGGCTGGAGCGGGGGTGGACCCGTCTGATCGCGGTGCACCCGATGTCGCTGCGACTGGGAACACTAAGAGTGCGACGGACAAGACGACGACCGCACGGCCCACGAGTCCAACCTACATCGACCCGCAGCGGGAAGCAACTGCGGCGTCGGCGTCGGCTCGACGCGAAACCCCCGCTGAGCCTCGGCATCGGGCGTGCCGAGCCTCAGACTGCCCCTGGGGGCTGGACGGCCCGCTCCCGGTATGCGATGTTGCGTCAGAACCCATGGGGCAGCGAAGAATTCGCGCCGCACCGCCGGCTAGCAGCGATGTCCGTTCCGGGGCGGACACCGGTCGGCAGCTGGCGAGCTGAATCTGCGGCGGCGTGATGCGCACTCTCGTCAACGCCCCCGCCTTTGACTTCGACGAGCTGCGGTTCGACTGGGGGGACGTCGTCCTGGCCGCGGTCGGCTGGGGCGATTGGCAGGAGCTCGAGCGCTCGCTGGCCGAAGGCCTGGCCTGGGCGTCTGAACTCGAGGACCGCCGCGGCCCCGTCGATGCCAGTGAGCTGCACGCGGCCGTCGTCAGGTTCCGCCGAGCCCGCGGCCTGCTCGCCGGCGACGATTACCTGCGCTGGCTGTCAGAGCGCTCGCTCTCGCCCGAGGACGTTCGCGCGCACTTTGTCAGGGCGACGCGTCGCGAGCGCGCGGACGAGGGGAAACCGCCGCCGGTTGAGAGCCGCGGTTCAGAGATGAACCTGCTCGAGGCTTCGATCCGGGCCGAGGCGATCCTCAGCGGCCGCCTGCAGCTGTGGGCGCGGCGACTCGTGCGGGCGGCCGCGGCGTCGCGTGGGCTGCACGCCGCCGGGGTGCAACCGCCGGTCGCGTCTGACGACGCCGTGGCGACCCTGCTTGCGGCGGCGCGGGGGAGCCGAGCGACCGGCCTGAGCGAAGCCGAGGCTCGCGCGCGCGCGCCACGCGCCGTCGCGCTGCTGGCCGCCGAGCTGGCCTTTCGCGATCACGTCGTGACGCGCGAGCGGCTCGAGCGCTGTCTCGCCGGGCATCAGCTCGACTGGCAGCGGTTCGTCTGGGAGGAGGCGACGTTCACGGCGGAGGGTCCCGCCCGCGAGGCCAGTCTCTGGGTTCGAGAGGACGGTGTGGCCCTCGGCGAGGTGGCCGCGCTCGCGCACGCCTCCACCCACGTTCGAGCCGCATATGCGGAGGATGTCCCAGAGCTCTCGGGCCGCCTGGCCGCGGCCGCGCCGGGGGAAGTGATCGGGCCGTTCGCGGGCGCCGGCGCCTGGCGGCTCATCTGCATGCGTGAGCGCACGACGCCGGCCGTGAACGACGGCGCCTTGCGACAGCGGGCCAGCGCTGAGGTCGTGGAGCACGCACTCGATCGCCACCTGGCAGGACGGGTGACCTGGCATGTCGAGTACTGAGCTCACGAGCGCTGCGGACCGGGAGGCTATCGAGCAGCTGCCGCTGCTGAAGGTGTTGACGCCGGAGATTCGCGAACTGGTGGTGGCCGCGTTTGTGCCCGTCGGCTACGAGTTCGGAGAGACGATCGTCGCTGAAGGGGATCCCGCAGACGGGTTCTACGTGGTGTGCTCGGGGCTCGCTCGCGTGCTCGTGTCCGGCGACAACGGCGAGGAGGTGTCGTTGAACCTTCTGCGACCGGGTGACTCGTTCGGTGAAGCCGGACTACTCGACGACGCCGTCCGCAGCGCGACCGTTCGGGCCGCCAGCGACCTGCGGGCGGCGCGCCTCGAAGCCTCGTTATTCAAGGCCCTCGCCCGACTCCACCCGTCCGTCGCCGAGGCGTTTGCGCTGCAGCCGCAGGTGCGCCGGTTGGCTGACTTCCTGCGCGTTCATTCCGCCTTCTCGCGGCTGCCCGAGAGCGCGATCCTGCCCATGCTGCGGGCGCTCGAGGTCGTCAAGGCCGACGCCGGAGAGGTCGTACTGCGGGAGGGCGATCCGGCCGGGCCGCTGTTCATCGTGCAAGACGGGCGCCTGCGGGCCTTCCAAGGGCCCGATGAGCGACGACAGAACATCCGCTTCCTGCGCAGCGGCGATTTCTTCGGCGAACTGTCGCTGTATCTCAAGGTGCCGCGGACGGCGAGCGTGCAGGCGCTGGAGGACTGCACCCTGCTGCGGCTCGACGAGCCGACGTTCATGGCCCTGATGGCCGAGCACGAGGCGTTCCGCGCGAGCGTGCAGGAGCGAGTGAATGTGTACGAGCGAGGACGGCCAGCGCAGATACCGCTCGACTTCGCCGAGTTGCTCCCAACAGACGCGTCGGAGGCCGTGCTCGTCGAGCAGGAGCCCCCCGAGCGGGACCTCGCGCGCGGCGTGACGTTCTCAGAGCTCCCGGCCGACAGCGATGGCAGAACGCTGTCCGGCGCCGAGCCGGGTGAGCGCCCGCGGTGGCGGCTTCCCCGGTGGCGACGGCGGCCTCGCTTTCCGCACGTTCACCAGCTCGACGAGATGGACTGCGGGGCGGCGTGTGTGGCGATGGTGTGTAGATACTTCGGCCGCGAAGTCGCCCCCTCCCACATCCGCATGGCGGTCGGGACCGGAGCTGACGGGACCAGCCTCCGCGGGCTGCAGCGAGGCGGCGAGCACGTGGGTCTCGACATGCGTGCCATCAAGGCCTCCAAGAGCCGCCTCGAGGATCTGCCGTTGCCGGCGATCATTCACTGGGGCGGAAACCATTGGGTCGTGCTGTACGCGATCGACGGTGAACGCTGTTACATCGCCGACCCGGCCCGGCGCCTGCGCAAGGTCAGCCGGGAGGACGTGGCCGAGCATTGGAGTGGATACACGGCGCTGGCCAGACCTACGCCACGGCTGGCCGAGGCGCCATTGGGGAAGGCCAACGCGCGCTGGCTGGGTGAGTTCATCCGCCCGCACCGGCGGGCGCTGGCGCTCGGCCTCGCGCTCGCGTTCATCGCTGCCGGCCTCGAGATGCTGTTCCCGGTCCTCACCCAGCAGGTCGTCGACCACGTGCTGCTGCAGCGGAACTACACACTCCTGTACGAGCTCACCGGCGCGATGGTCGCACTCCTGGGGGTGTCATTGGTCGTGACGGTGGTGCAGCGCCGCATGCTGACCCGGATCGCGGTGGAAATCGATGTCAAGACGCTCGACTACATCACCGGGCGCATGCTGGACCTGCCCATGTCCTATTTCGAGACGCGGCGCACGGGTGACATCGATCGGCGCCTTGATGGCGTGCGCCAGATCCGGCGGCTGGTGGTTCAGGGCGGGCTCGCCGGCGTCACCGCCGCCACCCAGTTCGTGGTCGCGGTCGTGATCATGATCCTGTATTCGCCGCTCATGGGGGGTCTGTTCCTGCTCACGGTGCCGATGTACGCGCTGCTGATGCGCTATTCGGCGCGCCGGGTGGCGCCTACGTTCGAGAGTCTCGAGGAGGAGTACGGTCGCTTTCGCTCGCGGCAGATCGACGGGATCAGGGGCATCGCGACCGTCAAGGCAATGGGCGCCGAGGACGGTATGAGACGGATGCTCGTCGAGAACCTGCGTGAGCTCGGCCGGCGGATGTTCCGCTCGGACTTCACGATCATGGCCTACGAGGGCGTGACGTCGGTGGTGACGTTCCTGACCGTCGTGGCGTTCCTGTTCATCGGTGCACTTGAGGTCCTCGCCCACAATCTCACCGTCGGCGGCCTGATCGCCTTCAACTCCCTGATCCTGTTGGCCAACGCGCCGCTCGGGACGCTGCTCCGGCTGTGGGATAACTGGCTGCAGTCGAAGGTGCTGCTCGGCCGGGTACAGGACATCTTCGACTACGGCGAGGAGCAATCCGGCCCGCCACAGTCCTACCGGCGCGTGCCGACGCTCGAGGGTCGCATCGCCCTGCGCAACGCCGGCTTTCAGCTTCCGGACGCCCCGTCGGCAAAGATCCTCGACGGGATCTCGATCGAGATCGCGCCTGGCACCACGGTGGCGATCGTCGGTCGCTCAGGGGCCGGCAAGACGACCCTGGTCAAGTGCTTGGCCGGCCTGCTCGGACTGACCGAGGGCTCGGTCGCCTATGACGGCGTCGATTTGCGCGAGCTCAGACTGCGCGACCTGCGCCGGCGGATCGGCTACGTGCTCCAGGAGCCGTATCTGTTCGATGACACGATCGCCAACAACATCGCCTTCGGCGAGGCCGAGCCCGATCCGGCGCGGGTGCAATGGGCCGGAGAGCTGGCCGACGCCGCGGACTTCATAGAGCGTCTACCGCTTGCCTACGAGACCCGCATCGGCGAGAGCGGCATCCGGCTATCCGGCGGCCAGGCGCAACGCGTCGCGATCGCGCGGGCGCTGTATCACCGTCCGCCGGTGCTGATCTTCGATGAGGCCACCAGTGCTCTGGACACGGAGTCAGAGCGCGTCGTCAAGCGCAACCTCGATGGCATGCTCGACGGCCGCACCGCCTTCGTCGTCGCCCATCGCCTGAGCACGATCCGTGACGCCGACCTGATCCTGGTGCTCGAGCGTGGGCGTCTGGTTGAGCACGGAACGCATGAGCAGCTGATGGCGCGGACGGGTCTGTATTGCTACCTCACCGGACAGCAGCTGGTGTGAGGGCGCGACGGAAGATTTCCGCTGTCGGCACCGTCTTGTGGATACAACGCCATCCAGCCAAGGAGCGAGCATGAGCGAGGAGCACAACCCTCCCGCCGCCGAGGATCTAGACGTCGAGACCTCCGAGGCCGCATCAGTAGCCGGCGGCCGCGCGAACGTCGATCCCGGCGACGAAGGCGCCTACAACTTCGAGACCGAGATGGCCTCCCTGCAAGCCAAGGGCTATGTGGAGGCGGCGTGTATGACCGAAGGCAGCCTGATGATCAATCCCAAAACCAATCACAAGGTGATGGTCAAGCTGGTCTGATCCTCCGTCAGGCGAAGGTGATCAGACAGGAGGACGAACGAGAGCTGGCCGCGCTGCTTGCCTACCTGCCCGCGGTTGCGCCGGCGTGGCGCGACGAGGCCCACGCGATCCCGCGGCGGGCCCGAGCGGGGAAGCCCTCGTTGACGGAGGCCTCTCGGGCCACCGCCCATGACCCGCCTGGGAAGGGCGTCGTCGGCACGCTCCGATGAGCCGCCCCTGAGCTCGGGTTGACGGGCAATCGGGCCCGATTTACTGTTGCTGGCAACGAACGATCGGGCCAGATTGGGCGCTTCAGTCAGCTGCGCCGAGCCCCTTGGCTGGGATTCGGCCACCTCCGTGAGCCGGCGCGGAGCCGAGCGGCGTGCCCGAGAGCTTGACGCGATGCTGGTCCAGCGCTGCCGATCCGGCAGCGACGCCGCGTGGGCAGCGGTGGTCGATCGTTTCTCCAGCTACGTCTACGCGATCGCGATCCGCTTCGGACTGAGCGATGACCGAGCGCAGGACGTCTACCAGGACGTGTTCACACGCGCCTTCACAGAGCTTGGCTCGTTGCGCGAGGACGGTGCTCTGAAACCGTGGATCGCCCAGCTGACCCGCCGGGCGGCCATCGACCGTCTTCGTGCCGATGCCCGCGAGCTCCCCACCGGTGGTGAAGAAGCGCCGGACGCCGAGCCAGAGCTCGAGCAGATCGAGCTCGCGATAACCGTCCAACGCGTCCTCGACGACCTCCCGTCTCCGTTCGGCGAAGTGCTCCGCCGCTTCTTCATCCAGGACCAGAGCTATCGCACGATTGGCGCCGCGCTGGGGATCGCGCCGGGCACCGTCGCCTCCCGGATCTCGCGCGGGCTGTCGATGCTGCGTGCGGTCCTCGATCACGACCCCGACCCGCGCTTCTGACCCCGGCCCGGGTCATCGAGCCGACCCTCGGGTCGCGCAAATGAGCGGAATGTCCAGGAGAAACGCCGTCTAGCTTGAGGACTCAAGCGGCTGTGCCGATACGAGCCACGACCTCCCAGGTCGGTTCGCACGATGCGCAACACAACCCCGGATCGCCGGTCCGAGGGGGCATCCGGCACCATCAGGACAAGTCCCCACGGACGGGTGAGAACAGCTCCTTCGAGCTTGCCTGCTCGGCCCTCGATCCCGAGTGGGTCGCGGCGTGCCCACGCCCAGACCGAGGAGACGTCGCTGCGTTCAGTGCCCGCGCCCGGCGCGCTGACGCCGGCGGCGCGTCCCACCCCGCGCCCGTACGACTCGCCCCGGCGGACCCGGCGCCGGGTCTACATACCGCTCCGGTTTCGGGCCCTCAGCACGATGCTGCTCGGTGCGCTGTGGTTCTGCTTCTCGCTGTGGTTGTCGCGGAGCTGGATCGCGACCCTGGGTCACGACATCACGGTCCCGCTGGCGGTGCTCGTGGTCGCCGGCATCGCGCTCATCCCGGGGTACCTGAACATCCAGCTGATCAGCTCGATCCTGATCGACCGGCCACCGACGCTGCGCTTTCACCGTCACTTCCCGGCCATCACGCTCATGATCGCGGCCTACAACGAGGAGGGCGCGATCGCGGAGACGCTGGACTACGTGCTCCGAACCGAGTACCCCGGGGACTTTGAGATCGTGGTCGCCGACGACGGCTCGACGGACCGCACCCGGGAGATCGTGGCCGAATATCAGACCCGGCACGCGTCGATCCGGCTCGTCGCCGCGCCCCATGGCGGCAAGGCCAAGACGCTCAATTACGCGCTGGAGACGATCAACACGCCGCTGGTCTCGACGATCGACGCCGACACCTTGCTGATGCCCTATTCGCTGCGACGCGCCGTCGCCCGGATGCTCATCTCCCCGCCCGACACGGTCGCCGTGGCGGGCGCGGTGCTGGTTCGCAACTCGCGCGAGAACATCCTCACCCGCGCCCAGGAGTGGGACTACTTTCTGGGCATCGCCTCGGTCAAGCGCGCGCAGGGGCTGCTCCAGGGCACGCTCGTCGCGCAGGGCGCCTTCAGCGTCTATGACACGACGGCGCTGAAGCTGATCGGCGGCTGGCCGAACCGGATCGGTGAGGACATCGTCCTGACGTGGAAGATGTTGCTCCAGGGGGGGCGCAGCGTGTTCGAGCCGACCGCCGTGGCGTTCACGGAGGTTCCCGCGCAGTGGCGGTCGTTTGCCCGCCAGCGCCGGCGCTGGGCGCGAGGGATGATCGAGGGGCTGCGCGACCATGGCGTGGGCCTGCTGCGCAACGCGCATCTGTACTCGCATTCGGTGGCCAGCAACTTCCTGTTCCCGTTCCTGGACGGCTGCTTCACGCTCGCCTTCATTCCGGGCGTGGTGCTGGCGGCTCACGGCGACTTCGCCATCGTCGGGCCGATGACGCTGATGGTCATGCCCCTGAATGCCGTCCTCGGCGGTGTCATGTTCTGGCACCAGCGCCGCGTCTTCTCGCGAGTCAAGCTGAAGGTCCGCAAGAACAAACGCGGCCTGCTGTTCTACTTCTTCTGCTACCAGTTCATGATGTCGCCGATCTCACTTGGCGGCTACACGCTCGAGGCGTTTCGTGCCCGGCGCCGCTGGTGACAGCGCCTGATCCTGCGCTCAGTCGATCAGGCGGCTCTCCAGGCGCCAGACGGCCAGCCGCCACATGAGCAGGGCGAAGACGACGAGCACCCCGGCATGGAGCAGATCCGCGGGGCGGATCATGGCCAGCGACACGTCCCGGACGAGAGCCACGCAGTGATAGAGGGGGTTGAACAGCGCGATCGTGTGCAGCACCGGCGGCAGTGACGAGATCGGAAAGAACGTCCCGGCGACCAGGAACATCGGCGTGAGCACGGCGCTGGTCACGTAGTTGAAGTTGTCGATCGTCTTGGCGACGGCGGCGATCAGGACGCCGAAGGCGGCAAAGCCGAAGCCGGTGACAAAGCCGATCAGCGGCACGAGCAGCATGCCCGGCTCGGGGTTGAGCCCGAAGGCGATGCCCACGACCAGTGGCGCGAGCCCGTAGATACCGGCGCGGAAACTGATCCACAGGATCTCGGCGGTGACCAGCTCCTCGACGTCGACGGGCGCGGCGAGGAGTGCGTCATACGTGCGCTGAAATTGCCAGCGGATGAAGGTGTTGAACATGCCCGGGAATGCCGAGGAGAAGAGGACCGCGGTGGCCACGACCCCGGTGGCCACGTACTCGACGTAGCGCACATGCCCTACGTGGCTGACCAGCGAACCGAAGCCGAGTCCGAAGGCGAGCAGGTAGATCGTGGGCTGCACGATCGAGGAGAAGGTCGTGGCCTTCCAATAGCGACGAAACAGGACCACGTCGCGCGTCATCACCCCGGCCAGGGCGGCGGGATCCAGGCGCTGGATACGGCGCGCGGCACGCTCAGCGCTCACTCGATCTCCGCTCCGGTCAGGGCCACGAAGGCGTCCTCGAGGTTGGCCGGGCGGCGGATGCCGTCGGGAGCCTCGCCGTTGAGGTGCTCAGCGCCCAGTAGGGCGAGGGCCGGGCCGCTGCGGCGGTGCGTCCAGCCGCGCTCGGCGGCCCGGGTCTCGATAGCGGCCAGCTCACTCGGCGGCCCGTAGACCTCGATCACCTCTCGTCCCGCGTGAGCGAGCACGAGCTCGGCGGGCGTTCCCTGCGCGATGATGCGCCCGCCCGACATCACGGCGACGGTGTCCGCGAGCCGTTCGGCTTCCTCGATGTAGTGGGTCGACATGAGCACGGTGACGCCCTGGGTGCGCAGGCCGTCAATGAGCGACCACAGCTCCTGACGGACCTGGGGATCGAGTCCTACCGTGGGCTCGTCGAGCAGGACCAGCTGCGGCTGGTGGATGAGCCCGCGGGCGACGAGCAGGCGGCGCCGCATGCCGCCGGACAAGTCGCGGACGATCGTGTCCGCGCGGCCCTGAAGGTTGGCGATGGCCAGCGCCCGGTCGACGGCGGCGCCGCGCTCGCCGCGAGGCACCCGGTACAGACGGGCGAACACGCTCAGGATCTGGCGGCAGGTCAGCTCGACGTCGAGGTTGTCGAGCTGGGGCACCACGCCCATCGCCATCCGCGCTGCCTTGGACTCGCCGGGCAGCTTGAACCCGAGGACCTCGATCGTCCCCTGATCGGCCAGCGTCTGCGCGGTCAGCATCCGCATCGTGGTCGACTTGCCGGCGCCGTTGGGTCCGAGCAGTCCGAAGCAGACGCCGGCGGGCACGACCAGGTCAAGGTTGGTGACCGCCTCGATAGCCCCGAAGCGCTTGCCCACGCCGTGAAGTTCGATGGCCCCGGGCGTGTCCGTCACGCCGGCCAGGATAGGCACCGCGGCCGCGCTCAAGCGCTCGGCGTGGTGCCGCCGTTGGCGTCACCGGTTCCGCTGCCGCCGCCCGGCATCTTGAACAGCTGGGCCAGCTTGGCGGCCACCATGATGTCGCCGGCCAGTTGCACACGACCGGTGAAGTAGGCCTGCATCGCGTCTGAGTTGCCGCTGACCAGGCGCAGGAATTCAACTCCATCCATGGTTATCGTCAGTCGCGGATCGGGCCCGGGCAGGTCCTTGTCAACCCTGGCCTTGCCGTTCTCGATGATCAGGTGGTAGACGTCGGTGCCGCCGTCGGGACGGCCGGTGATACACCAGCGGATCGTGGTCTGGACGCCGGCGGCCTGCGTGGTGTCCATCTGCCGGGGCATGGACCAGAAGATGCCGTCGAGGACCGGCTTTCGGGCCGGCGAACGCATCAGCTGCTCGAGCCGATCATCGGGCGTGTCTCTGACCACGCGCCCGAAACCGTCGGCTAAAAAGGAGGGAGCGTCAGCAGCCAGACGCTTGACGGCGTCCAGTGCCCGCTGAGGATCGAAGTCGAACTCGGGCATCAACCAGAAGGTACTAGGTGGGGCCGGGCTCAATCTCGAGCCCAACGCGGCCGATACCGGGTTAGTGAGCATCCCTGGGCTGCGCCAACCGTCAGACCGAGCCATGTGGTTGGTCGCCCTGCTGGGACTCCTGTCCCTGCTCGCCATGCTGGACGCACGGGTCGGTCCGCTGTCCTCCCTGGCCGCCTGGGACGTGGCCTGGACGGCAGCCTCCGCGGCCGCGCTGGCCGGGACCCTGGCCGCCCGGCAGGCCTCGGCCCCAGCCAACCGCAGCCGCTGGACCCTGTGGGCGGCTGCTTCAGCGTGCTGGCTGGCTGGCCAGCTAGCGTGGAACTTGTTCGGCGTCATCGGCTTCCCGTCCTCACCCAACCTGGCCGACGTGGGCTGGTGGGCCTTTGCCGTGCTGATCATCGTCAGCATGATCCGCAACCGGGCCCCCTCGCGGTCGGTGCGCATCGTCTCCCGAGTCGAGACCCTGCCCGTCATCGGCGCGGCCGTGGCTCTGTGCCTGGCCGGGCTCTGGCACGACGCCGCCGTCTCCACGCTGCCCGTCACGGCCCGCCTGTCGGCGCTCTGTTACCCCGCGCTCTACGTCTCCGCGGCGATGCTCGTCTTGCAGGCGATGGTCGGGGGGTCGCTGGCCGGCTCGCGGTCGCGGGCCCTGCGCCTGGCCCTCGGCGGGATCACGGCCCAGGCCGTCGCCTTTGCCCTGTGGACGATCCTGTTGCTCAACCAGAACTACACCCCAGGCACGACCCTGCTCGATCCGCTGTGGGTGGTGGGTCTGGTGACGATCGGAATCGGCGGCGTGCTGGCCGCCCGCGCGCCCGAGGAGGCCTGCGAGCTCGACGAGCCCGCCAAGCGCGGCGGCGTCCTGCCCACGGCCATGTTCATCCTGCTGCTGGCGGCATTTCTCCGGGCCGCCCTCGCCGACGACCCCGACCCCGCGCTGGTGATCCTGGGCGCCGGCGTGCTGCTGTCCGGCGGTGCGCTGGCCCTCCGGGGGTTGCTGCTCGAGCGTCGCCTCCGGGAAATGCTGGAGTGGGAGCGCGCCACCTTGGTCAGCCTCGCCGACCGCGAGGAGCAGCTGGCGCGTCGTAACGAGCAACTGCTCGAGGACTCCCGGCGCGACCCACTCACGGGTATGCGCAACCGTCGCGCCCTGGCCGACGACCTGCCCAAGCTCGAGGCGATCCATCGCGATCGCGGTGACGGCTTTGCGATCGCCCTGTGCGACGTGGACCATTTCAAGGCCTACAACGACCGTCTTGGCCATCTGGCCGGCGATCAGGCCCTGCGAGCGATCGCCGCCACCGTGCGCGGAGCGCTGCGGGCCGGCGACGTGGCCTACCGGTTCGGCGGCGAGGAGCTGCTGGTGATTCTCCGCGCTACGGATCCCAGTGGCGCCCGCGCTGCCGTCGAACGAGTGCGGGAGGCGGTCGAGAACGTCGCGATTCCGCACCCGGGCGGGATCGGCGACGTGCTGACGGTGTCGATCGGTCTGGCGACCGGCAGCGAGGAGTCCTCGGCCCTGCTGGCCCGAGCGGACGTGGCCCTGTATGAGGCCAAGCGCGAGGGCCGCAATCGCACGGTCGTCGACAGCGGCCTGGCCCCGGTGGGGGAAGGCGGCCGGACGCGCACCGTCACCGAGGAGCCGGTCCCGCGGCATCTGCGCAGCATGCTCGCCGTCTCGCGCGCCGCCGCGGCGGGTCACGGCGTCGGACCGGTGCTGGATGCTCTAACGCGGACGATCCGGTCCGAGCTCTCCTTCCAGGTGGTTGCCGTGCGAATGCTCGACCGGGCCGCGGGGGAGCTCGAGTGCGTGGCCGTGCTCGGCCCGGATGAGGCCCGCCACGTGCTGCTGGGGTCCGTCAATCCGTGGCACGAAGTCGAGGCGCTGCTGAGCTCACGTCAGACGCGCGAGGGCGCGATCTGGCTCCCGGCCGGCTCGCATGAGTTTGCCGACGACACGGTCTTCTGGATTCCGCCCGCGGCCGAGGCCCCCGGTCCCGACGCCTGGAACCCCGATGACCTGCTGATCCTGCCCCTCCGTGACTCCAGCGGCGAGATCCTCGGCGTCGTGTCGGTCGATCAGCCGCTCGATGGTCTGCGTCCCGGTGAGGCCGAGATCGCCACTCTGATGGCCGTCTCGGACCACGCCGGCCTGGCCCTCGCTCAGGCCCAGCGTGACATCTCGTTCGCGGCAGCAGCCGGACAGCAGTCCTCCGAGTTGCTCCTGGCCTCGGTGATGCTGCTGGCCGAGACGCTCGATCTCCGGGATGCGGGCACCGCCCGCCATTCGCTGACCGTCGGCGCCTACGCCCGTCAGACCGCGCTCACCCTCGGCCTCGAGCCCGCGCGCGTGGAGCGAATCCACGCCGCCGGCGTGGTCCACGATCTGGGCAAGCTCGGCATTGCCGACGCGATTCTGTTCAAGCCAGGGCCGCTGCAGGAGAGCGAATGGAAGGAGATTCTCCGTCACCCGGAGATCGGCGCCCGCATCCTCGAGCACGCCGGACTGACCGATATCGCCGACTGGGTGCGGGGCCACCACGAGCGGATCGACGGCCAGGGCTATCCGCTGGGCCTGAGCGGGGATCAGATCCCGCTCGAAGCCCGCATTCTGGCCGTCGCCGACGCCTACGAGGCGATGATCGCCGACCGTCCCTACCGGGCAGGTATGCCGGGCGAGCAGGCGCGCGAAGAGCTGCGGTGCTGCGCCGGCACGCAGTTTGACCCGATCGTCGTGGGCGCCTTCCTGGAGGCACTTGACGAATCCGGAGACCCCGTATTCGAAACGGTGCCCGAGGTGGTCAGCGTCGGCATCTCGGCCTGACTCTCACGTCGAGCGCACCGTCAGGGTGTGGAAGCTTCCGCGGCGAACGGTGACGGTCACTTCCAGCCCTCGGTTGGTATGGCGTGCGGTGTAGCGATGGACACGGTGGCCGTCGAGCCGCACCGAGCGCACGTGGCTTGCGGCCGGCAACGTGTGACCGATCACGAGCGTGCGCGGATGCAGCCGGTGGGTCATCACTCGGGTCGTGAACTGACGGCCGGTGTGACCCGCGAACACGTCAACCGAGCCCGAGCCGAGGCGGATGTTCGAGCCGGCCACGCTGGGCTGGCCGGGCGGAACCTGAGGCACGATCTGAAGCTGACCGTAGGGGAGGAACGGCCGCACGCCCAGTTGCTGATGCACGACAGACCACATGGTCCCGTAGTTGCCCCATGCCTGCATGACCTGTGAGCGGCAGGTCCAGCAGCGGTTGATGTTGGCCGGGATACCGTTGGCCGGGTTCCCGTCAGGGGCCGAGGGGAAGATCTCGGGCATCGCCCCGGGCTGCTCGTCAGGGGTGTTACCGGTCGCCGGCTCGGAGAACATCGTCTCCGCGTTGGCGTCGGTGTAGCGCTTCTGCTCGCCGGGACCGAGTCGCCCGTAGTTGCCCTCGCCGACGGCCATGATCGAGGTGGTCAGGGAGAAGATCTCGAAGTCTCCCTTGCCGTCCGAGCCGCCACCGCAGCCAGTGTGGAACAGACCGAGGCTGCCGGGTCGCGATCCGCTGTAGCAGGGCCCCTGCCGGCCGGTCAGCGCGGTCGTGGCGTGCGTCGGTGCGGCCACGCCGGGGGTGACGCCGGTCCCCCGGGTCAGCTCGGCCTCCATCGGCACCACGCCAATCCAGTGCTTCTGGAAGTTCTGCGTGTTCCCGGGATTGAACAGCGAGTCGGCGTACTGGCCGACGGCCGGGTCCCACCACGTGGTCTCGAATTGCCGGCGCAGCTTGTTGGCCAGGTTCGTCGCCCAGGTCGCCGTCGTCGTGTCGTGCTTGAAGCGCGCCATGTCGGCCAGGTCATAGAGGCCGCGCATGTAGTAGACGCCGTTGTCGAGCTTCTCCTGTCCCATGCCGGTCCGCTCGACGTTGCCCGATCCCTCGGGCCAGCCATCGTGATCGACGTCGTAGCGCTGGTCGATGACCCGCATGTTGCGCCGGGTGAAGTCGTACATCCGGTTCATGAACCGGTTGTCGCCGGTCCAGCGCCAGATCAGGGCCACGGCGCTGGGGAACTTGACTGTCTCGTCGGTGTTGAAGTCGTTGGTCGTGGTTCCGTTCTTGGTCGTCTGGCTGTCGTGGCCGAAGTAGACCGAGCCGTCGGAGACGGTCTCATGGACGACGATCCCGGAGCGGTTGTTGAGGATGTCTGAGATCTCGCGCAGCGCATCCATGTGATCCTCGATCGTCTGGAACTGACCGACGGCCACGGCGGCAAAGGCCGTGTACTCACCGTCGGTGGCGAAGATCCACGGGTAATCGGGATAGCCGGCGGCAAACCACTTGGCGTGGGCCACGGTGCCGAGCGGCGCCGGGTACTGGGTTCCCTGGTTGGTCCACCGGATCTGCAGGTTCGAGGCGGTCTGAGTGAGGTCGGCCAGGTTCTGCTTGCCCCACGTGATGGCGTTCTGCAGCAGGCGGTCACCGGGCAGCGAGACCTGGGTCTGATTGGCGAGCGCCTGACGCTGAGCGGTCTTGGCGGCCAGCTGCGCGGCCGGGTTGTTCAGGGCTTGAGCCAGCTGCTTGTGCGCGTCGGCCAGGCCGACGTCCGAGCCGGCGACCGCGATCCAAAGGGTGCTCGTTCCGTGGGCGGGGACGTGGACGTTGTAATGAAGCTCACCGCCGGTGCCGCGCCCGTCGGGCCCGTCCTCACAGGCGCTCGGCGGGGAGGTGCTGTCGTCCGCTGCGCAGGTCGTGTTGGGCTGTGGGCCGCGGTAGACGCCGCCGGTTGGCGCCGCGACGCCCGAGGTCGGAGCTTGG
>DASXHG010000232.1:0-1945 GCA_036488625.1 Solirubrobacteraceae bacterium
CGGGCGCTGGCCAGACCCGTGGCCAGGGCCGGCGCGCGGCCATGGATGCCGTGCATCCCGTAGGTGTCCATGTAGTAGGCGAAGCGGCCGGCGCAGCCGATGCCGGTGATGAACACGATCCGCTCCGGAGGGATCCCGAGCTCGGGCATGAACTGCTGGACCGCCGACAGCACCGCGTAGTCACCGCACCCGGGGCACCAGCGGGTCTCCTGATCAGACTGGAAGTCGGCCTTGCCGAGCGTGGCGCTCATCGGGGCTCCTCTCTCGTGGCCGGGGTCATTGCCGGGCCTCGATCGCGTCGGCGATCTCGCTCGCGAACAGCGGCTGGCCCGAGATCTTGCTCAGCGACTCGACGTCGACCAGAAAGCGCGAGCGCAGGATCGAGGCCAGTTGACCCGAGTTGAGCTCCGGCACCAGCACCCGCTCGAAGGAGCGCAGCACGTCGCCTGTGTTTGAGGGCAGGGGATTTAGATGACGCAACTGCGCGCAGGCCGCCCGGTGCCCGTTCTCCCGGGCCCGGCGCACCCCGGCCCGGATCGCCCCCTCGGTCGAGCCCCAGCCGAGGACGAGCAGGTTGGCGTCTGGCTCGGAGTCCACGGCCAGCGGGGCAAGCTCCTGAGCGATGCCGGCGACCTTGGCCGCGCGGAGTTCGGTCATCCGCTCGTGGTTGGCCCCGTCGTAGGAGATGTTGCCGGTTCCATCGGCCTTCTCGAGGCCGCCGATCCGGTGGGCAAGCCCCGGTGTGCCCGGGATCGCCCAGGGCCGGGCGAGCCGGTCGTCGCGGGCGTAGGGCAGAAAGCCCTTGCCGTTGACCGACTCCGCGCGGGCAAAGGCGGGATCGATCTCGGGCAGGGCCGCGGCGTCGGGAATCCGCCACGGCTCCGAGGAAACGGACAGGAACGTATCCGAGAGCAGGATCACCGGGGTGCGGTAGCGGATCGCGATCCGCGCGGCCTCAAACGCGGCGTCAAAGCAGCCGCCGGCGGTCGTCGGCGCGATCACCGGCAGCGGCGACTCGCCGTGGCGCCCGTGCAACGCCATCAGCAGGTCCGACTGCTCGGTCTTGGTCGGCATTCCGGTCGACGGTCCCGCCCGCTGGACGTCGATGATCAGCAGCGGCAGCTCGAGCATGACCGCCAGGCCGATCGTCTCGGCCTTGAGATCCATGCCCGGTCCGCTCGTCGCGGTGACGCCGAGGCGCCCTCCGAACGCGGCCCCGAGCGCCATCCCGGCGGCGGCGATCTCGTCCTCGGCCTGAATCGTCGTGACCCCGGTCCGGGCGTGGCGTGAGAGCTCGTGCAAGAGCTCTGATGCCGGGGTGATCGGGTAGCTGGCCAGCACCAGCGGCAACCCGCTGCGCACGCTGGCCGCGATCAGGCCGAGCGACAGCGCGGTCGTGCCGTTGACGTTGCGGTAGGTGCCCGGGGCCACGTCCTTGGCCGGAGCCACGCGGTACTGCACGTCGAGCAGCTCGGTCGTCTCACCGAACGACCAGCCGGCGTTGAAGGCGGCCAGGTTGGCCTCGGCGACCGGCGGCTGGCGGGCGAACTTCTTCTCGATCCAGCGTTTGGTGACGTCGGTCGGGCGCCCGTAGAGCCAGGACATGACCCCGAGCGCGAACAGGTTCTTGGCCCGCCCGGCATCTCGTGTCGAGATCCCCTCGATCGCCTCCACCGCCCGCGTGGTCAGGGTGCTCATCGGAATCCGGTGGACGCGATAGGCGCTCAGCGAGCCATCCTCGAGCGGATTGGAGGCGTAGCCGGCCTTCTCCAGGTTGCGTTTGGTGAACGCGTCCTCATTGACGATCACCGTCGCGCTGCCGTCGAGCTCGGACAGGTTGGTCTTCAGCGCCGCCGGGTTCATCGCCACCAGGACATTGGGGGCGTCACCGGGCGTGAGGATGTCGCGCGAGGCGAAATGAATCTGGAACGCCGATACGCCGGCC
>DASXHG010000105.1:0-1599 GCA_036488625.1 Solirubrobacteraceae bacterium
CGCTATATCCGGGAGACGCGGCGGACCTCGACGCTCGAGGAGGCCCCGACGTACGTCAGCGCGATCGTCGCCGTGCTCGAGGGCGAGCTCGTGACCGGCGAGGACCGCCAGCTGTCCGGCCGGGTGTGGGTTCACTCCACCGACGTGGCCCGCAAGAGCGGGATCTCCGATGGCGACGCGGTGGTGGTCGGCAATCGCGCCGATGCTCAGCTGCTGGCCATCGACCTCGGCGCCGCCCTGCTGGTCATCTCCAACGGCAGCACCCCCGAGGCGGAGGTCATCGAGCGGGCCGGGGAGCGCGGCACCGCGGTCGTCGTCTCGCCGCTGGACAGCTATGTCTCCGGCCGCATGATCACGCTGGCCGCTCCCTGCCGGGCCCTGATGGAAACCGACGCCCTGACCGTCAACGAGGACTTCCTGGTCGATGACATCTCCGAACAGGTCAAGGAGATCCACTACGGAGGCGCGGTGGCGATCGACGGTGATCAACGCCCGGTGGGATTGATCACCCGCTCTGACCTGGTCGCCCCGCCGCGACGGCGGATCGTGCTCGTAGACCACGCCGAGCAGGCGCAGAGCGTGATCGGCATCGGCCAGGCCGAGATCGTCGAGATCCTCGACCACCACCACATCGGTTCGATCGAGACTCGCGTTCCGGTCACCGCGACCTTCGATCCCGTCGGCTCGACGGCCACGCTGGTCGTCGAGCGCTTCCGCCAGAACGGGCTCGAACCCAGCCCGAGCAGCGCGCTGATGCTGCTCGGAGCGGTGCTGTCAGACACGGTGATCCTCAACTCCCCCACCACCACCGACCGAGATCGAGCCGTCGTCTCCTATCTGGAGCGGGCCCTGGAGGTCGACGCGCGAGAGCTGGGGCGCGAGATGTTCGAGTCGACCGCTGATGTCTCGGAGGTGAGCGCCGAGGACATCGTCACCCGGGACGCCAAGCGCTACCAGATCCGGGGCGGCCAGACGATCTGCATCGCCCAGGTCGAGGTGGTGGGCAGATCCCTGCTCGAGCGCAAGGAGGAGCTGCTGCAGGTGATGGCCCGTGAGCGCGAGCGCAAGGAGCTCGGGGTCTACGCGCTGATGGTCACCGACGTGCTCGAACACGGGACCGACATGCTCGTCTCCGGGGATGTGCCCGCCGTCGCCCGCAGCTTCGGCGTCGAGGCCAGCGACTCCACGATCGCCCTGCCGGGAGTCATGAGCCGCAAGAAGGAAGTGGCGCCCAAGCTGATGACCGCCCTGTAGCCGAGCGGCACCGCCCGCTGGCCGAGCGCCCTGGCCTCTAGGCGAGCCCCCGGCATCGCGGCCTGCTGGATCCGGCTTTAGGAAGCGGCGGTCTCGAAGGCCAGCGACGGCGCCTCGCCCCACAGCTGCTCGAGCCGGTAGTACTCGCGCGTCTCGGGGGTGAAGACGTGCACGACCACGTCGAGATAGTCGAGCAGGATCCAACGGGCCTCCGGCATGCCCTCGACGCGGCGCGGAATCAGGCCGTGCTCGTCCTTCATGCCCTGGTAGATGGCATCGTGGATGGCCTTGGTCTGGCGATCGGTACGGCCGCTGCAGATCATGAAATAGTCGGCGTAGCCGATC
>DASXHG010000108.1:0-4849 GCA_036488625.1 Solirubrobacteraceae bacterium
GAGCTTCTCGACGCCCTCGGCCCGCTGGTTGAAGTCATCGGTCATGTCGCCGAGCAGGGCGAAGAACGTCGTCAGGTCTGAGAGAAGATCGACACCGGTCACCTTCCTGAGCGCACCCAGGAACGGCGCCGCCCCGCGGCCGATCACGCGCATCCCCAGGCCGGTGGGACGCAGGAACGCCTTCAGGCCCCGGCCGTCCAGAAACGAGGTCAGCCGCCCCGGCGCGTCGAGGAAGTCAAGCGCGTTGCGAGACGGCGGCGTGTCGAGGACCAGCAGGTCGAAGTCGCCGTCGCGGGCGAGCTCGTAGAGCTTGGCCACGGCGGTGAATTCCTGGGAGCCGGAGACCGCGGTTGAGAGCTCTTTATAGATGCGGTTGGCCTTGATCTCCTCGGCGCGCTCGGGGTCGGCGGCGACGCGCTCGATCAGCTCGTCAAAGGTCCGCTTCGGGTCGAGCATCATCGCCCACAGCTCGCCCTTGACCTCGATACCGCCGGCCAGCCGGGACGGCTCGACGCGGCACGGCTCGTTCTCGAGCTCGCGCAGGCCGAGCGCATTGGCCAGGCGCTTGGCCGGGTCAATAGTTACCACCGCGACCTTGGCTCCGCGCGCGGCCATGCCCAGCGCGATCGAGGCCGAGGTCGTCGTCTTGCCGACGCCGCCCGAGCCGCCGCAGACACACACGCGCTTGCCCTCCAGCAGCTCAGCGACACTCATGGGCCGACCTCGGCCGGCGCGGGCTCGCGCAGCCCGCGGTCCAGCGCGTCGGCCAGGAGCTCGAGCTCGGGTGGTCCCATGTCCTCGGCGAACAGGTACGGCAACTCGACCAGCGGATGCCCGAGGCCCTCGCTCAGCCGGGCCAGCTCCGCGCTCTGGGCCTGGGCGCGGGACTGCTCAGACAGCGCCGCCGCCAGGGCGGCACGGGCCTGCGGGGTGCGGGCGCGCTCGCGGGCGGCGACCAGCGCCTTGCGCTCGCCGCGGCTAAAGCGCTCGGGATAGCGGGCGTTGACGATCACCGCGTCCAGTGGCAGCTGCTCGCCGTGCAGCGCGTCGCGGAGCCACAGGGTCTCGTTGACCGGCATCTCCTCGGCGGTCGCGACGGCGACGACGGATGTGAAGCTGGGGTCGGCGATCGTGGCCGCGATTGCGCGGGCATGGTGGGCGATCGGTCCCACGCGGGCGATCTCGGCGAACGTGCGCGGGGTGCGCAGGATCCCCACCCCGTGCCCGGCGGCCGGTGAATCGACGATCACGAGGTCATAGGCGTCGGCCTCCGCGGTCCGCCGCTGGTGCTGGGAGAGCTCCCACACCTTGCCCACGCTGAGCAGCTCACGCATCCCGGGGGTGGCCATCGCGAAGGCCTGAAACAGGCGGCTCGAGCCGAGGGCCTGTCCGAGCGGCCCGGTCTTGACCTTCAGGTATTCCTCCATGGCGAGCTGAGGATCGACGGAGATCGTGAACAGCCGCTCGCCGAGCTGAACCTCCTCGAAGGTCTGCCCGCCCTCGCCATAGGTCTGGCGAATCCGGTCCTGGCTGGCCAGCTCGGCCACCATCGTGCGCAGGCCGCGGCGCGCGGCGAGGACACCGAGCGCGGTCGAGACGGTCGACTTGCCGACGCCCCCTTTTCCGGTGACGAAGATCAGGCGACGCTCGAGGAGGCCGGGCACGACAGGAGAAAATACTGTGCGGTCGGGGCCGCCCCGCAGAGGATTCTGCTTTCCGCCTGCGAATAGAGCCGCGTACGAGTCCACTAGCGGCAACGGAGTCATCGCTGATGCCCACCTGCAAGGTGATCACGCTCGCCAACCAGAAGGGTGGCGTAGCTAAGACAACGACCACGCTCAACCTCGCGGTGGCATTCGCCGAGGAGGGACACCGCGTGCTCTGTTGCGACATGGACCCTCAGGGGAACCTGACCATGTCTCAGGGCATCGATCCCGACACGCTCGAGAAGTCGATGTACGACGTGCTGGTCCACCACACCCCGATCCGCGAGGTCGTCCGCAAGCGGGAAGTCGACGTGGCCTGCGCGTCGATCGACCTCGCCGGCGCCGAGATCGCGATGTCGACGATGATCGGTCGCGAGCGCTCGCTGCAGAAGGCTTTTCGCGAGATCGAGGAGGACTACGACTTCATCTTCATCGACACTCCGCCGAGCCTCGGGCTGCTCACGATCAACGCTCTGACCGCCTCGCACAAGGTGATCGTCCCCGTCCAGTGCGAGTATCTGTCCATGCGCGGACTCATCCAGCTGCAGAACACGTTGGCCATGATCCGCGAGAACCTGAATCCCGACGTCGAGATCGAAGGCATTCTGCCCACCCTCGTCGACCTGCGGACCCTGCACGCCAAGGAAGCCATCGAGCTTCTGGAGGAGAACTTCGGGGACCGCGTGTTCGCCTCGCGAATCCGCAAGACAGTTCGTTTTGCGGAGGCACCGGTGAAGGGTATGTCAGTACTGAAGTACGAACCCGACGGTCTGGCCGCACACGCCTATAGGCAGCTCGCCAAGGAGGTCCTCGCAAATGGCAACCGGTAAGCGCGCGAGCATGCGGGAAGGCCCGCTCGCGGACCTGTTCCGCAAGACAGCCGAGGACACCTCCGCTCCGTCAGACCAAAAGCCCCCGGCCAAGCGGCGCGAGCCCGAGCCGGAGGTTCCGGCTGCGCCTGCGGCCAGCGCCCCGGTCAGCGAGCCGGTCGCCGAGCCGGTTGCCCCCAAGACACCGACGGCACCTCGGACGCCCCGGCGCCGGTCAACGCACCCGTCGTTTGAGTCGTTCGTCCCCGCGGACGAGCCGGCTCCGCGGACCGTTCCCTCGCCCCAGGAGCGCTTGCGTCAGGCCTTCTCGGCCGACATCCCCGAGAACGTGCTCGAGGCCCCGCGGCCGTCATCGACCGAGCCGCCCGCGCAGCCCGTCTCCGACGTCTATGCCCGTGCGGATCGTCCTGGGGATGCGTTCCCGGCGCCGGTCAGCCTCGGTCAGCCGGTCCTGCGCGTGGTCGGCGTCGGCGGTGCCGGCGTCAATGCCGTGAACCGCATGGTCGAGGCCGAGGTCGAGGGCGTCGAGTTCCTGGCCATCAACACCGACCTGCAGTCGCTGCAGCTGTCTGCCGCTCACGAGACGCTGCACATCGGCGACGGGATCACCCGCGGCCTCGGCTCGGGATCGGATCCTGAGCTCGGCCGGCGCGCGGCCCGCGAGGAATACGACCGGATCAAGGCCATGCTCCGCGGTGCCGACATGGTGTTCATCGCCGCCGGCGCCGGCGGCGGCACGGGCACCGGAGCCGCCCCCGTGGTGGCCCAGATCGCCCGCGAGCTCGGAGCACTGACGGTCGGGATCATCACCCGCCCGTTCCAGTTCGAGGGCTCCCGGCGCCGGGCTCAGGCCGAGGCCGGCATCGAGGCCCTGGCCGGAGAGGTCGACACGCTGATCGTCGTTCCCAACAACCGGCTCCTGTCGGTTCTGGACCGCGGCGTCTCGATGGTCGAGGCCTTCCGGGTCGCCGACGACGTGCTGCGCCAGGGCGTGCAGGGTGTCTCTGACCTGGTCACGCTGCCGGGGTTGATCAACCTCGACTTCGCCGACGTGCGCACGATCATGTCCGACGCCGGCAACGCGCTGCTCGGTATTGGCATGGGCACCGGCGATCGGCGGGCGATCGACGCCGCCGAGCAGGCTGTGGCCTCGCCGTTGCTCGAGACGAGCATGGAGGGCGCCCGCTCGATCCTGCTCTCGATCACCGGTGGCCATGACATCTCGCTGTGGGAGGTCAACGAGGCCGCCAAGGCGGTGGCCGAGGCCGCCCATCCCGACGCCAACATCATCTTCGGCGCCATGGTCGACGAGAAGCTCGACGATCAGGTCTGGGTGACGGTGGTGGCCACCGGGTTCGGTGACCGTCCGCGGGCCCGGCGCGAGCCGGAGTCCTTCGGCTCGCGGCTGCGCTCTGAGCCCGAACCCGCCCGCGGGTTCCGGGAGCCGGCCGGAGAGCCGCGCGTGAGCCGGATGCGTGAGCAGCGGTCCTCGCGCGAGCTGGACGTCCCGGAGTTCATGCCCCGTCGCTAGGCCGGGCCGCGCGGCCGTCGCCAGGCGGCCGCGAGCTGGAGCGCGGGCGCGCCGGTCGCGCCTGCGTTGCTGCGTGTCCGCGACACTGATGAGGTGAGTGCCGCGGCGACAGACGAGCTGGGGGTGGTCGCGGCTGGGCATCCCCTGAGCGCCCGGGCCGGAGCCGATGTCCTCAAAGCCGGCGGCAACGCCGTCGATGCCGCGCTGGGAGCGATGCTGGCCTCGCTGGCCTGCGAGCCGCTGCTCACTGGACTGGGGGCGGGGGGCTACATGCTGGTCGTGGCCCCCGGCCAGACGCCGGTGCTGCTGGACTTCTTCGTCGAGGCGCCGGGGCGGGAGACCGGGACCGAGCCGCGGGCGGAGCTGCTGCCGATCGAGATCTCGTTCGGCGACGCCGACCAGGTCTTTCATATCGGCGTTGCCTCGGTGGGCTGCTACGGCGTCCCGGCCGGCATCTCGGAGGCCTCACGACGGTTCGGAAGGGTCCCGCTCGAGCAGCTCGCGGCGCCCGCGGCGGCGCTGGCCCGCGGCGGCGTCACGATCACGGCGGAGCAGGACTACATCATCCAGCTGCTGGGCGGGATCGTCACCTCGACCTCGGAGGCCCGGGCGCTGTTTGCTCCCCAGGGCACGCTGCTGCGGACCGGTGAGCGGATCTACCAGCCCGAGCTGGCCGAGGCCATCGAGCGTCTGGGCCGGGACGGGGCGCGGCCGTTCTACGAGGGCGATGTGGGGACCGAGATCGCCGATTGGGTCACCGAGCGGGGCGGAATCCTGGCCAA
>DASXHG010000307.1:0-9178 GCA_036488625.1 Solirubrobacteraceae bacterium
CGACCTGACCGACCCGGCTCCCGCGTCGGCCTTCGCCCACCTCAACGCGACCACGACGCTGTCGCGGTCGATTTCCGAGAAGGGCATCTACCCCGCGGTCGACCCGCTCGACTCGACCTCCACGATCCTCAAGCGCGAGATCCTGGGCGACGAGCACTTCGAGGTCGCCAACCAGGTCAAGGAGGTCCTGCAGCGCTACAAGGAGCTCCAGGACATCATCGCCATCCTCGGTATCGACGAGCTCTCCGACGAGGACAAGGTCACGGTCAGCCGCGCCCGACGCCTGGAGCGCTTTCTGTCCCAGCCGTTCCACGTCGCCGAGCAGTTCACCGGCATTCCCGGCACCTACGTGCCGATCGCCGAGTCGATCCGCGGCTTCAAGGAGATCCTGGAGGGCAAGCACGACGACGTTCCCGAGCGCGCCTTCTTCATGAAGGGCACGATCGATGAGGTCGTCAAGGAGGCCGGCGGCGACTCGGACAAGTCCGACAAGTCCGACGACTCCAAGGACTCCGAGGACTCGGAGAAGTCAGAGTCCAAGGACAAGTCGGAGTCGAAGGGTGAGTCGAAGTCCGACGAGAAGTCCGGCTCCGACGACGACAAAGATTCCGACGAGTAGGGCAACGTGGCCCGAACCAAATTCGAGGTCGAGGTCCTGACCCCCGAGGGAGAGGTCTTCTCCGACGAGGTCGAGATGGTCTCGACCAAGACGGCGGTGGGATCGATCGGCGTTCTGGCCAATCACCAGCCGCTGCTGGCAATGCTCGACCCGACCGAGCTGAGGATCTACAAGTCCGACTCCGACGTGGTCCGCTACGCGCAGTCAGAGGGTTACCTGCAGGTGTCGGCGGGACGCGTGATGGTCCTCGTCGAAGAGGCGCATGACGCCGACAGCCTGGACGCCGGCGAGCTGCGGGAGCGGGTGCAGCAGGCCGAGAAGGAGCTCGAGGCCGCCGGCGAGGACACCGAGAAGCGGCGAGTCGCCGAGCGGGACAAGCTTCGCTGGGAGACGTTCCTCGGCATCGCCGAGGGCAGTTGACACCCGCCTGGCTTAGCGGGACGTCAGGTTCGCCCCCTAGCCTGGGCGCCGGCCATGGTCGATGAGCGAAACCTGACCGAGCGACTGATCAGTTACGAGACCTCGCGTCCTGACGAGCTGATCGCGGCGGCAGGATTCGTCAAGGGCTGGCTCGAATCCCGCGAGATCGAGGTGCGCCACTACGACCATCGCGGCCTGCCCGTGCTGCTCGCGGAGACCGGCGCCACGGCGCCCGAGGCCCCGTGCGTGGTCTTCCACGGCCATCTCGACGTCGTGCCCGGCCAGCCCGAGCAGTTCACGCCCCGGATCGAGGGCGACCGCCTGATCGGCCGCGGGGCCTACGACATGAAGGGCGGTCTGGCGGCGATGATGTGCGCGCTGAAGGACCTCGAGGACCAGGATGCCGTCCGCGTGCGCCTGATCTGCGTGCCCGACGAGGAATCCGAGGATCTCGACCAGCGCTCCACCGACACTGCCATCGAGCGGGGACTTGGGGGGACGTTCGCGATCACCGGCGAGCCCACCGACCTGCACATCGGCGTCCAGGCCAAGGGGGTGCTGGTGATGCGCATCCTCGTCCACGGCCGCGCGGCCCACAGCTCGACCCCGTGGCTGGGCGACAACGCCGTACTCAAGGCGATCGATGTCTTCCGGGCGATCGAGTCCCTGCCTTTCTCGCGCGAGTCATCGGAGCTGTTTGACCGCCCGTCGATCAATCTGGGTCGGATCGAGGGCGGCGACGCGCTGAACAAGGTCCCCGACCGCTGCGAGATGGCCATTGACGTCCGCTATCTACCCGGGCAGGATCCAGGGGAGATTCTGTCCCAGGTCCGGGCAATCGCAGGCATTGACGTGCAGCGCACCTTTATCCATCCGCCGGTGACGGTGTCCCCGACCGATCCCTACGTCCGCGCGCTCCGGGAGGCCGTGTCTCGCGCCCGGCCCGACCGCGAGACGATGAGCGTCGGCCGCGACGGCGCCTCGGACGCCGCCTCGTTCATCGGGGCCGGGATCCCCGCCGTCGAGTTCGGCCCCGCCGGCGCCGGCCACCACGGGCCTGACGAGTGGGTGTCGGTGTCCTCGCTGGCTCTCTACCGCGAGGCGCTGGGGAGCTTCGTGCGCCGGCTCCCGGCTTGGCTGGCGCCGCGCGAGACCGACGGTCTGACCGCGATCGAGGGCGGGCTGGCGTGAGCGGGGCGCGGATTGCGAGGCAGCGGGCGTGAGAATCCTGCCCCACAGCCGCGGCGGAGCCTTGTGGCGATTCCTGCTCGCCGCCGTGATCATCATCAGCGGGACGGCGGCGACGACCGCCGTGGCCGGCCTGCTGCAGTTCAAGCAGCTCGCCTCCGACATCTCACTGACCGCGCCGCTCAAGCACGCTGCGGTCACGGTGCCCAATCCCGGCGATCCGCAGACGATCCTCATCATCGGCTCCGACCACCGCGCGGGCGAGCCGTTCACGTCGGCCAACACCGACACGATGATGCTCGTCCGGCTGAACGGGGCCTCTCAGACGATCAACGTGATGTCGATCCCGCGCGACCTGCAGGTGCACGTGCCCGGCTCCGGCCAGTACAAGCTGAACGCCGCCTACTCGCTCGGTGGCCCCAACCTGCTGATCAAGACGATCCACGCCAACGTCTTCCCGACGCTGCACGTCAACCACATCATCGACGTGAACTTCGGCAGCTTCGAGAAGCTCGTCAACGCCATCGGCTGCGTCTACGCCGACGTCGATCACCGCTACTACAACAACACGGCGATCACGAACTACTCGAGCATCAACATCCAGCCCGGCTACCAGAAGCTGTGCGGGGCGTCGGCGCTGGCCTTTGTCCGCTTCCGCCACACCGATTCCGATCTCGTCCGCAACGCGCGTCAGCAGGACTTCATCCGCTGGGCCAAGGACCAGTACGGGGTCACCAACATCATCAACAACAAGGACCGGCTGCTGCGGATCTTCGGCGCCAACACGCAGACTGACGACAACCTGCACACCACTGACGGTCTCATCAACCTCTTCAACCTGGTCGCCTTCTCGGCCGGACACACGATCAAGCAGATCAAGTTCCCCGCCTACCAGAACGGGGCCTGTGGGGGCGCGGGGCTCAACGGCGCCACCGTGCCGTGCTACCTGAGCGCCACCGCCAACGCCGAGGCGTCGGTGTTCCGGGCCTTCATGCGGCCCACCAACAAGGCCGCGGTCAAGAAGGCCCGCAACCCCGGCAAGAGCGTCAAGAACCACTCGAACAAGATTCAGAGCGCCGGCCTGAGCGCCGACACTGCCGACGGCCACGCGCAGGCCAAGGCGCTGGCCCGCGCCGGCCTCCCGGTCTACTACCCGCACCTGATCAGGACGGGCTCCAACTACTGCTCAGATCAGACCAGCATCTGCCCGCTGGAGATCCCCAGCCCCGGGTCCTACCCGCGTCATTACGTGCTCCGGGACCAGAAGGGCCATCCGCACGCCGCCTACCGGATGACGCTGGAGATCAACCCGGTGCTCGGCCAGTACTACGGCGTCCAGGGCACGAGCTGGCAGCATCCGCCGCTGCTGGCCAATCCCACCGAGACCAAGGTGGTCGGGGGCAAGAAGCTGATGCTGTTCGCCCAGGGCGGCAACCTGGTCAACGTCGCCTGGCGCACACGTCACGGCGTCTACTGGATCTCCAACACGCTGACCAGCGACATCTCCAACCGGCAGATGGTGGACATCGCGGCCTCGCTGACCCGGTAGGACCCCGCTAGCCTCCCCCCGCCTATGAGTACTGAACGCGAACCGATCGCCGTTATCGGCACCGGCTACGTGGGGCTGGTCACCGCGGCCGGCTTCGCCGAGCTGGGGAGCGAGGTGTGGTGCGTGGACGTCGACGCCGACAAGATCCAGCGCCTCAAGCAGGGCGAGGTCCCGATCTACGAGCCGGGTCTGGCCGAGTGCCTGGCCCGCAACCGGGAGCGGATGCATTTCTCCACCGAGCTCACACAGGCGCTCGAGCACGCCCGGTTGCTGTTCGTCGCCGTCGGCACGCCGCCGACCTACTCCGGCGACGCCGACTTGTCGGCGGTCAATGCTGTGGTCTCGGCGATGCCCGCCTCCGACCGTCACGCGCTGGTCATGAAGTCGACGGTCCCGGTCGGGACCGGAACCGCGATTCAGCGCGTCTTCAAGGAGCAGGGCAAGTCCGGTTTCGCGTACGTGTCGTGTCCCGAGTTCCTGAAGGAGGGCTCGGCGCTCGAGGACTTCCTGGCCCCCGACCGGGTCGTCGTCGGCGACGACGGAAACTGGGCCGGAGATGCCGTCGCCGCCCTGTATGAGCCGCTCGACTCCGCCCTGGTCCGCACCGATGTGGCCAGCGCCGAGATGGTCAAGCTGGCCGCCAATGCGTTTCTGGCCACCAAGATCTCGTTCATCAACGAGATCGCCAACGTCTGCGAGGAGACCGGGGCCGACGTCCGCGAGGTCGCGCGGGGGATGGGCCTCGATCAGCGCATCGGGCCGCATTTCCTGCGCCCCGGGATCGGTTTCGGGGGCTCTTGCTTCCCCAAGGACGTGTCAGCGCTGAAGCAGCTGGCGGGCAACTCCGGCTATCACTTCCAGCTCCTGACGGCCGTCATCGAGGTCAACGAACTGCAGAAACGGCGCGTCATCGCCAAGCTCCAGAAGCACCTGGGCTCGCTGGTCGGAAAGCGCATCACCCTGCTGGGCCTGGCCTTCAAGGCCCACACCGACGACATGCGCGAGGCCTCCTCGCTGGTCCTGGCCGCGCGCCTGAACGCCGACGGCGCGATTGTCCGCGCCTACGATCCGATCGCCGAGGACGAGGCCCGCAAGCTGATGAGCGGCGTCGAGTTCGCCGACACGGCCCTGGAGGCAGTCGAGGGCGTCGACGCGTGCATCCTCGTCACCGAATGGCCCGAGTTCGCCGATCTGGACTGGACCGAAGTCGCGCAGCGGATGGCCGGGCACCTGGTCGTCGACGGTCGCAACTTCGTCGATGCCGACGCCGTCCGGGCAGCGGGCTTCATCTACGAGGGAATCGGACGCTGACTCCATGCAGGCCCTGATCCTCGTCGGCGGCGAGGGCACGCGTCTGCGGCCGCTGACCTCCAACCGTCCCAAGCCCGTCGTACCGCTCGTCGACCGGCCGTTCATCGTCTACATGCTCGAGTGGCTGCGCGATCACGGCGTCGACGAGGCGATTCTGTCCTGCGGATTCATGGCCGACGGCGTCCGCAATGTCCTCGGCGACGGCTCCGAGCTCGGGGTGGCGCTCCGCTACGTGCAGGAGCCGCGTCCGCTCGGCACCGGCGGCGCGCTCAAGTTCGCTCAGGAGTACCTCCAGGAGCGCTTCTTCATGCTCAACGGAGACGTGCTGACCGACATCGACCTGACCGCCCAGCTGCGTCAGCACGAGGCGACCGGCGCGCGCGCGACGCTGGCTCTGATCGGCGTCGAGGACCCGAGCGCCTACGGCCTGGTCCGCCGCGACGAGGACACGTCGGTGACCGAATTCGTCGAGAAGCCGACGCCCGACGAGATCGACACGAACCTGATCAATGCCGGGGCCTACATCCTGCAGCGCGACGTCCTGGACGAGATGGCGCCGGCGGGCACCAAGATCTCGATCGAGCGCGACGTCTTTCCCCGGCTGGTGGGCAACGGCTTGTACGGATACGAGGCCGACCCGGCCTATTGGCTCGACATCGGCACCCCGGAGCGCTACATGCAGGGCACGTTCGACATCCTCGATGGCGATGTCCAGACCGAGGTCGGCCGCCGCCTGGCCGCGGCGGGCGGCATCCTGCGCGCCGACGACGCGACCGTCGACGGCATCGTCCACGCACCCGCCCTGATCGGGTCAGGCTGCACCGTGGCCGCGGGCGCGGTCGTGGGCGGGCGCACTGTGCTGGGTCCGGGTGTGAGGGTGCACGAGCGCGCTCACATCGACTCCTCGGTGATCCTCGCCGGCTGCGAGATCGGTCCCGGGGCCCGGATCAGCGGCTCGATCCTCAGCCCCGATGTGACGATCGGCGAGCGCTGTCACATCGAGGGGCGAGTGGTGATCGGCGAGGGCGTCACGGTCGGCCCGGGAAACACGCTTTGCGCCGGGATGCGTATCTTCCCGGGCGTGGACTTGCCCTCGGGAGCGATTGCGTTTTGAGCACGGCCACCGACCTCGGACGCTCGGCCATCGACGCGCTGGATCCGACCGGCCAGCTGGACGACATCCTCGATCTGCCCGAGCACCTGCGCGATGCGCTGTGGCGGGTCGAGTCGGCGAACCTGGACCGGGTCGACACGCCTGGGGGACTGGTCGTGGCCGGCATGGGTGGATCGGCGATCGGCGGTGCGCTGGCGCGCGTCGTGATCGGTGACCGAGCCGCGCGGCCGATCGCGCTGGCCCGCGGCTACGCGCTGCCCCCGTGGAGCACCCATGACACGACCGTGCTCTGCACGAGCTACTCCGGCGACACCGAGGAGACCCTGGCCGCGTATGAGGCTGCCGGTGTGGTCGGGGCCCACCGGGTGGTGTGCACGACCGGCGGGGAGCTGGCGCGACTCGCCCGCGCCGACGGCGTGGCCGTGGTGCCCCTGCCCGGCGGCTATCAGCCCCGGGCCGTGGTCGGCTACGCGCTGGTCGTGGCGCTCGAGGTTGCCGCTCTGGCCGGTGTCTGTGAGCCGCTGCACACCGAGATCGACGTCGCCGCGGCGCATGCCGAGCCGTTGCTGGATGCCTGGGGGCCCGACAGCGGGGAGGATTCACCCGCCAAGGCACTGGCCCGTCGCCTGCACGGCACCGTGCCGCAGGTGGCCGGCGCGGGGCTGACCGCGCCGATCGCCTACCGGTGGAAGACCCAGCTCAACGAGAACGCCAAGCTGCCCGCCTTCGCCGGCGAGCTGCCTGAGCTCGACCACAACGAGATCGTCGGCTGGGCCTCGGCGAGCGAGCTGGGCTCATTCAGCGCTGTCTTCTTGGACGACTCCGATCTGCACCCGCGGATCCGCAGGCGGATCGAGCTCACCCAGCAGCTGATCGCCGAGACCGGCGCCGTGGCTGAGCGCGTGCAGAGCGTGGGGGAGACGCGGATCGACCGGCTCGTGTCGCTCGTCCTGCTGGGGGACCTCGTGTCCCTGTACCTGGCCGTCCTGCGGGGTGTCGATCCGGCCAGCATCGAGGTCCTGACCCGCCTCAAGCAGGAGCTCGCACAGGCCTGAGGACGGCTGCGCGGGGGCGGGATCGCCTCTTCAAACCTTGACACGATCGTGGTAGGGTTTGGCCGGTGGAAGCGCTGACCATCAATCAGGCTGCCAGCACCACGGGCTGGTCGCCGCGCATGCTGCGCTACGTCGAACAGGCCGGGCTGGTCGCGCCGGCCCGCTCGTCCTCGGGCTATCGCCTCTACGGCGCCGCCCAGCTGCAGCGGCTGCGCACGCTCAAGGAGCTCCTGGGCCAGTTCGATATCGGCCTCTCAGACGTGGCCTTCGCGGCGCGGATGGCCGACGAGCCGGAGCTGCGCGGTGCGGTGCGGCGCTGGCTCGAGTCCCAAGCCAGCCGGCCTGAGGACGTCGAGGCGGCCGATTGGCTGCGCTTCGAGCAGGACAAGCATCAGAGACTGCTGGCCGCCGTCGCCTAGGCGCGCGGCGCCCCCTAACCCGCGAACACTGGAGATTGAATATGACCACGACCGTCCCCGAGACCGACTACAAGGTCGCCGACCTGGGGCTGGCCGCGTTCGGCCGCAACGAGATCAGGCTCGCCGAGCACGAGATGCCCGGCCTGATGGCCACCCGGCGCGAGTTCGCCGACAGCCAGCCGCTCAAGGGCGCGCGGATCACCGGCAGCCTCCATATGACGATTCAGACCGCGGTTTTGATCGAGACCCTCACCGCCCTGGGCGCCGATGTGCGCTGGGCGAGCTGCAACATCTTCTCGACTCAGGATCACGCCGCCGCCGCGATCGTGGTCGGCCCCGAGGGGACGCCTGAGGCGCCGCGCGGCGTGCCCGTGTTCGCCTGGAAGGGCGAGAGCCTCGAGGAGTACTGGTGGTGCACCGAGCAGGCGCTGAGCTGGCCCGAGGGCGGGCCCAACATGATCCTCGACGACGGCGGTGACGCGACGCTGCTGGTCCACAAGGGGGCCGAGTTCGAGGCCGCCGGAGAGGCGCCCGATCCGAGCACCGCCGACAACGACGAGTTCCGGATCATCCTCGAGCTGCTGAATCGCTCGCTGGCCGAGGAGCCCCAGCGGTTCACCAAGATGGCGGCCGAGATCCAGGGCGTCACCGAGGAGACGACGACCGGCGTGCACCGGCTCTATCAGTTCGCCGAGGAGGGCAAGCTGCTGTTCCCGGCCATCAACGTCAATGACTCGGTCACCAAGTCCAAGTTCGACAACAAGTACGGCTGCCGTCACAGCCTGATCGACGGCATCAACCGCGCCACCGACGTCCTGATCGGCGGCAAGGTGGCCGTGGTCTGCGGCTACGGCGACGTCGGCAAGGGCTGCGCGGACTCGCTCCGCGGCCAGGGCGCCCGGGTCATCGTCACCGAGATCGACCCCATCTGCGCTCTGCAGGCGGCGATGGACGGCTACCAGGTCGCCCGGCTCGAGGACGTGCTGGGCACGGCGGACATCTTCATCACCGCCACCGGCAACAAGGACGTCATCACCGCGCAGGACATGAGCCAGATGAAGCATCAGGCGATCGTCGGCAACATCGGCCACTTCGACAACGAGATCGACATGGCCGGCCTGGAGCGGATCGAGGGCGTCGAGCGGATCAACATCAAGCCGCAGGTCGACGAGTGGGTGTTCCCGGGCGGGCGCACGATCATCGTGCTCTCCGAGGGGCGTCTGCTGAACCTGGGCAACGCGACCGGCCACCCCAGCTTCGTCATGTCGAACTCCTTCACCAACCAGGTGATGGCCCAGATGGAGCTGTTCGGCCACAACGACAGCTACGACAAGAAGGTCTACACGCTGGCCAAGCATCTCGACGAGAAGGTGGCCCGGCTGCACCTGGACGCGCTCGGCGTGCGGCTGACCGAGCTGACGGCCAGCCAGGCCTCGTACCTGGGCGTGCCCGTCGACGGCCCGTACAAGTCTGACCACTACCGCTACTAGCAATAAGGCAAGA
>DASXHG010000338.1:0-2976 GCA_036488625.1 Solirubrobacteraceae bacterium
GCCAGCAGCCGTTCTGGGCGGTCGTCGCGCAGGGCTTCGTGGGCGAGCGCGAGCAGCGAGCGATCGACCAGCTCGACGTCGGGGTTGACCAGGGCGGTCACCGGAGTCCTGACCTCGCGGAGCCCTCGATTGCAGGCTCGCCCAAAGCCGATGTTCTCATCCAGGGCGATCATCCGGATGTCGGCGCGGCCCTCGGCGACGGTCGCGCTCTGATCCGACGAGGCGCAGTCGACGATGATCATCGGCGTGCCGGGCAGGTAACGGTCGCGGCAGGCGATCAGCTGCCTCACTTCATGACTCGAGTTGTGGGAGACGGTGACGAGCGTGATCTCCTGCGGGCTTGACTGCGGAGTGAGGCTCGGCGGGCGGTGCGCCGCCGACAGCGCGTCGGCGAATCTCTGACGCGTCTGGGTCACGGTGAATCTCGCCCGCGCCCGTGCGCGCCCGGCGCGGCCCATGGCCCGGGCTCGACCCGGGTCGCCGAGCACGCGGATCAACGCCTGCGCCGCGCTGGCCGCATCCCCGGGGGAGTACAGCTCCCCACATTCCGCGTCGACGATCTCACGCGGTCCGGCCGCGTCGGGGACCACGACGGGGAGACCTGCGGCCAGCGCCTCCACGATCACCATCCCGAATGGCTCCGCCGGAGCGCAGTGCAGAAGGCAGGCGGCGTGCTCGAGTTCGAGGCGAGGATCGGACACGGCTCCGCGCAGCGTTACCAGGGGCGCGAGTTCGGGGCTGGCCGCCCGTTGCTGGAGCTCCTGGAGGAAGGGTTCGTCCTCGGTGACGGGAGCGCCGACGATCCTCAGCGTCACTCGCGGCAGCTCCTGACGGGCCAGCGCGACGATGTCGAGCCCGAGGTCCGGACGCTTCCAGGGGGCGACGGCGCCCAGCAGCAGGACCGACTGGTCGTCCAGCGCTGGCTCCACAGCGGCAAACCGGTCGACGTCGACGCCCGGGGGGATAACTTGAATCCGGTCGCTGAGGTGACGGCCGGGGTCGAGATCAAAGCGCACCGCCTCAGAGGGAACGACGACCGCCCGCGCTCGTCGGGCCACACGGCGGATGACCGCGGCTACGCCGGGACTGGGCAGGAAGTCGTGGTGGGCAAACAAGAACGGGAAGCCGGGGGGGAGGGCCAACGCGCCGATGCCGCTGCGCATCCCCCAGGCGACCACGAGGCTCGGATCGAGTTCGCGCTGCAGGCGGCGCATATCGAGCCCGTGCCCGGCGAGCGCGGCCATCGCGGTGGCGGCGCGGCGCAGGCCACCGCGGGCGCGCAGGTCTCGCACCGGGAGCTCGACCGCGGTCACACCGGCCTGTCGAGCCGCCTCAGCCAGGGGGCCGGGTGGGCAGGCGATCAGCGCGGTCCCGTCCACGTCGCTGGCGATATCCAGCAAGACGCGTTCGGCACCGCCGAGCAGGCCGGAGTAGCTGACGAAAAGAAAACAGGCCACGGGATCGATCGCCTACACCCAACCACAACGTCGGCGGATTCTGATAGTTTGCCGCTCGCCGAATCCCCAGAGTGCCGCCCTGGGGAGCGGGGAGCCCAAGTCGTTGGGGCGAGTCCCGTGGTGATCTGCGAGAAGCGCTCATCGGAGCGCCAGCCCGTCAGCTAACCCCGTAGGCCAAACAAGGCAAACCCCCCGGTTTTCTGCAATGCCGCATTCAGCGGCTTGGTCTGCGTGTCCATATCGAGCAGCTTCACCTACCCGAACGTGTGCAAGCCGGTACCAAATCCGGCTTTTCGCCCGACCGACGCCGAACGCTTGGCTGGATGACCTTGCTCCGTCGCTTCACGCTTGCCTTCCTGCTCGCCCTGCTCGCTCCGGCTGGAGTGGCGGCCGCCAGCTCCGGTGGCGCCGGCCTCGTCGGCCCGGCCACCACGCGGGGGATCGTCAAGACCAACGGCGTCCGCAGCGTCTTCACGCGCACGCTGCGCAAGGGCCAGCACGGAGTCGATGTCCGCACCCTGCAGTCGTGGCTGACCGACGTCGGCTACGGGGTCCCGGCCACCGGCTACTTCGGCACCATGACCAAGACCGCGGTCCGCGGCTATCAGATCTCCCACCTTCTGCTCCCGGCCAGCGGCGCGGTCGGAAACCGAACCGCCGCGAGCCTGAAGTCGGCGGTCACCGCGGCCGCCAAGAACGTCAGTGTCGCCACCGGGACCGGCTCGACCGGCACCGGCGGGCTGGTGTTCCCGCTCAAGCCCGTGTCCCGGGTGCTGGCGCCCAAGGCGTGGACACTGGACCAGGGCATCGACATCGGCACCGTCGGCAACGCCTGCGGCAGCCAGGTCGTCGAGGTGGCGATGGCCCCGGGCAAGATCGTCCAGGAGGGGATCAGTGGCTTCGGTCCCGACGCCCCGATCATCAAGGTTTCCAGCGGCACCTACGCCGGGCGCTACATCTACTACGGGCACGCCGCTCCTGCGCTCGTGCCCGTCGGGGCCACCGTCACGGCCGGCGAGCCGATCGCCGAAGTCGGCTGCGGCGATGTCGGCATCTCCAGCGGCCCCCACATCGAGATCGGGATCAGCGCCCCGGGCGGACCGCCGTGCTGCCCCGGCTACCAGGAGACTTCCCCGGCCTGGTACGACGTGGTCCTCGGCCTGTATCACCAGGCCGGCGGCAAGTAGCGCCCCGGGACTGACCAGGGGCCGCCCCCGGCGGCTATCTTGGCGGTCATGCTGAACCGCCAGAGGGCGCTCGAGACGCTCGCTCGCGAGCACTTCGACGTCGTCGTCATCGGCGGCGGGATCACCGGTGCCGGCGTCGCCCTCGACGCCGCATCGCGCGGCTACAGCGTCGCGCTGGTCGAGCAGGCCGACTTCGCCTCGGGGACCAGCAGCCGCTCCTCGAAGCTCGTCCACGGCGGGTTGCGCTACCTGCAGAACTTCGACCTCGGCCTGGTCCGGGAAGCGCTGCTCGAACGCCAGCTGATGGTCCGGCTCGCGCCCCATCTGGTCCG
>DASXHG010000004.1:0-1579 GCA_036488625.1 Solirubrobacteraceae bacterium
GTGCTGATCGCCGACCGGGCCAGGCCGATGTACCAGTCGGCGATGTCCTCGCGGGCCACGTCGGGTCGCTTCAGCCACCAGTTGGCCAGCGCCTCACCGGCGCCGACGATTGCCTCGGCCACGCCCTCGGAGGCGGGCGGCTCCAGTCCGGGCCGGGCGGTCCGCGCGTCGCCCTCGAGCATGCGTCGCACCTCGGCCACGATCTGCTCGCGCAGCTCGGCCACGCGCTCGGCCAGCGGCTGGCTGGCATTCAGCTCGCGAAACAGCACGGTCCAGCCGTGGCGGTGCTCCTCGACGAAGGCCAGAAACTCGCCGATCACGGACCGCAAACGGGCCAGACCCGCCGCGCTGGCGTCATCCGAACCGATCAGACGCTGGACCAGGTCGCCACCGGTGCGTTCGATATAGGCGACGTACAGGCCCTCCTTGGAGCCGAAGTAGGCGTAGAGCATCGGCTTGGAGACGCCGGCCAGTTCGGCGATCCGGTCCATCGAGGAGCGTTCGTAGCCGTCGGCGGCGAAGACCTGGCCGGCGACGCCCAGAATCAATGGCTCGCGAACCGAGCGCGGCACCCCCCTGGTGCCGGCGCGACGCGAAGAGCGACGAGGATCCCCGTCGTACGCTGAAGCCTCACGCGAGGGCACGATCGTGTAGAAATCTAGCTGAGTGGATATTACTTCTGAGTACGGAGGTAAACCCGAGGGAGAAAATGCCGGAACGAGGAGCTAGGCCCAACGTTCATCCGATCCAGCGTCGCGTGCTGCGCGCGCTGGCCGCTCTCAGCTCCCCGCTGCTGGTTGACGATTACCTGGAGCTGATCAACCCTCTGTGGTCGACGCGGGAGTTGCGCGGGCGCGTGGAGCGGATCGAGGCCGAGACTCCGGACGCGGCCACGGTGCTGATCAAGCCCGGCTATCGCTGGGGTGGCCACGAGCCCGGCCAGTACCTGCGCATCGGCGTCGACATCGAGGGCGTGCGCCACTGGCGGGCGTACTCGCTGACCTCGGATCCGCAGCGTCCCGACGGGCTGATCAGCATCACGGTCAAGAACGTCGACGAGGGCAAGGTCTCGCCGTATCTGGTCCGCCGCGGACGACCGGGCACGATCGTCTCCCTGGGTGGGGTGGAGGGCGAGTTTCTGCTTCCCGAGGAGCTGCCGCCGAAGCTTCTATTCATCAGCGCGGGCAGCGGGATAACCCCGATCATGAGCATGCTGCGCCATCTCGATCAGACCGGTGAGCTTGACGACGCCGTCCTACTGCACTCCGCACGTCGCTCTGAGGAGGTCATCTTCGGCGATCAGCTGCGTGATCTTGCCAAGCGCCACGAGAAGTTCGTACTCCACGAGCAGATCACCGGCGATGACGGACGCATGGGGCCGGAAGACCTTGAGAAGCTCTGCCCCGACTGGCAGGAGCGCCTGGCCTACATCTCCGGACCGACGGACATGCTCGACGCCTTCACCGAGCACTACAAGGAGGCCGGGCTCGAGGACAAGCTCAACCTCGAACGCTTCCAGCCGCGGCTCGGCCTCGGCGAGGGCGAAGAAGGGGAGGGGGGCACGATCAAGTTTCTGGCC
>DASXHG010000061.1:0-4884 GCA_036488625.1 Solirubrobacteraceae bacterium
CCTCGTCCAGGCGCCCGGCGGCGTTGACGAGGACATCCAAACGTCCGTAGCGCTCGACCACCTCGGCGACAAACGCGTCCACCGACGCCTGGTCGGTGACGTCGAGGTGACCGGAGTGAGCCCGGCCGCCCCGGCCCTCCACTTCCGCCACTACTTCCGCGGCCGGGGCTAGAGAGGACCGATAGCCGAGGGCCACCGACGCCCCCTCGGAACCGAAGCCCCTGGCAACCGCTCCACCAAGCGTGCCCCCGCCGCCGGTGACCACCGCCACCCTTCCGTCGAAGCGCCGTCCGTCATTCCATTGAGTCCCCATGCCCTCTCCCTCGGTCAGTGGCGTGTGTGGACCAGACGATTAGACCAGAGCAGACGGAGCGCGACGCGAAACGGACTGAAAGGGCACACCGCGAGCGCGGACGGCAACTCACGGCAAGTGGCGAACTCTGGTCACTCCTGGGGTAACCAGAATTCGCCACCCCGCGTTGGACATGACCCGGCGGGGCCGAAGCTGACAGGCCCCTTCGTCGATTGCTGCCATTGACTTAACGCGCGAACGGCCCAAGGTTGGGGCCAGATGACGATCACCCGACACGTCCACGGTCGTCCGGCGGCTTCGATCGGACTCGGCGCCCGGTGGGCCACATGACGCGAGGCAAACACCAGGGCATCGGCCAGGGTGGGCACAGGCGCGAACCGTTGCCAAATAGCGCGATCGTCAGCGGGCCATCGCACAACCACGGACGGAAACCCTGGGAGGACGGATGAGTACTTCCTCTTCAAACCGAAGGTCGTCCCCAGCCTCGTCATTCTCGGATCCGCGCGCGGCCCGGGCCGCGCCGATGACAGGCGACGTCGCCCGAGCCGTGTTCGCGCAGGTCATGGGGCTGGTCGCGCTCACGCTCGGGTGCCTGGCCCTCGGCGCATACATCGGCCGCAACCTCAGCGGTGGCGCCGGGATCGCGTTCTTCATCGCCGGGTTCGCCTGTGCCTTCGGGCTCAACATCGCCTCGAGCCGTGGTCACCAGCAACTGGCGACCACGCTCCTGTTTGGACTCGGCCTGCTGCTCGGGCTCGGCCTCGGCCCGGTCATCAACTCATATGCCCAGGCCGACCCGTCGGCGGTGTGGCAGGCCGCGGGCGCCACCGGCGGGTTCGTCGCGGCGCTCGGCGCCGCCGGGTACGCCACCCGGCGCGATCTCTCTTCCTGGGCGCGAGTCCTGTTCTGGGCGCTTCTCGCCCTGATCGTGTTCGGGATCGTCGAGATCTTTGTCGCCATTCCGCACGCCAATGTGATCTGGGCGGTGGCCGGCCTGGTCATCTTCGGTGGCTACACGGTCTTCGACTTCAACCGCCTGCGCCGGGCCGGAATCGGGGATGCGGTGCCGATCGCCGCGAGCATCTTCCTGGACATCGTTAATGTGTTCTTGTTCTTCCTGCAGCTGTTCGGCAACGAGAACAACTAGCTAGAAATCGGTGCGAAGGGAAGATGTTGGGTCGACCTGACAAGGCTGTACCGCCGCCTCCGATGCCTCGAGACAAGGGGGGTTGGCGGGTGGCGCCGGCGCCCGATGGACGCGGGAAGCCGTCGGAACCCAAGCCGAGCCCTCCGCATCGCTGGCGGGGGTTCTGGATCTTCTTCCTGATCCTGCTGGCCATCAACTGGGTGTCGCTGTTGATGGTCCGGACTGGAGGCGAGCCGCGGGTGAAGGTCCCGTTCAGCCCTTACTTCGTCAATCAGGTTCAGGCCGGCCAGGTCAAGTCGATCTCCACCAAGGGCGACACGGTCCAGGGCACGTTCACCACCAAGTTGCGCTATCCGCCCAACGACAAAAAGGCGACGCCGACGACGCTGTTCTCGACCCAGGTGCCGAGCTTTTGGAGCAGCCAGTCGCTGACCTCGCTGCTGCAATCCAACCACGTCCAGGTCAACGCCCAGAATCCCAATCCCGGAACCTCGGTCCTGGCCACGATCCTGCTCGGCTTCGGTCCCACGCTGCTCTTGATCGGTCTGTTCTGGTTTTTCGCGCGCCGGGCTCAGTCGGCCGGAGGAGGACTCGGCGGGCTCGGCAACTTCGGCCGCTCCCAGGCGCGTCGGGTGGACCCGGAGAAGATCCGGGTCACGTTCGACGACGTGGCTGGGATCGACGAGGCGAAGAGTGAGCTGACGGAGATCGTCGATTTCCTCAAGACCCCGGAGCGGTATCAGCGCCTGGGCGGGCGGATTCCCCACGGCGTGCTCCTGTTCGGCCCGCCCGGCACCGGCAAGACGCTGCTCGCCCGGGCCGTGGCCGGCGAGGCCCACGCGGCGTTCTTCTCGATCGCCGCCTCCGAGTTCATCGAGGCGATCGTCGGCGTCGGCGCGTCCCGGGTGCGAGACCTGTTCGCCAAGGCCAAGGAGGCGGCGCCGTCGATCATCTTCATCGACGAGCTCGACGCCATCGGCCGCTCTCGCCAGGGCTCGGCCGGGATCACCGGCGCCAACGACGAGCGCGAGCAGACGCTCGATCAGATCCTGAGCGAGATGGATGGCTTCGAGTCGACCGAGGCCGTGGTCGTGCTCGGGGCGACGAACCGGCCCGAGATCCTCGACCCGGCCCTGCTCCGTCCCGGACGGTTTGACCGCCGCGTCGCCGTGCAGCCCCCCGATCGGACGGGCCGGCTGAAGATCCTTCAGGTGCACACCCGCTCGATGCCGCTGGACGACGACGTCGATCTCGAGGCGCTGGCCTCGAGCACGCCGGGGATGGTCGGGGCCGACCTGGCCAACCTGGCCAACGAGGCGGCCCTGCTGGCGGCGCGGCGAGACCACGACAAGGTGAAGATGGCCGACTTCACCGACTCGCTCGAGAAGATCCTGCTCGGCGCCCCGCGGGGGATCCTCCTCAATCCCGAGGACCGCCGGCGGACCGCCTACCACGAGTCAGGTCACGCGCTCGTCGGGATGCTCATCCCCGACGCCGATCCGGTGCGCAAGGTGTCGATCATCCCCCGCGGCCAGGCGCTCGGCGTCACCCTGTCCACGCCCGATAGCGACCGCGTCTCATACTCCCGCGAGGAGCTCGAGGCCAAGATCAAGGTCTCGCTCGGCGGCCGCGTCGCTGAGGAGATCGTGTTCGGGCAGATCACCACGGGCGCCGAGTCAGACCTCCAGCAACTCACCCAGATCGCCCGCCAGATGGTCGGCCGCTGGGGCATGAGCGAGAAGCTCGGCCCGGTGACGCTCTTGTCCAGCAACGGGCAGGGCCCGCTACTCCCCGGTGCCGATGAGACCTCGCCGCAAACCCAATGGCTGATCGACGAGGAAGTACGCCGAATCGTCGACGACGCCCACGATCAGGTCACCAAGCTGCTCGCGGAACACCGCGAACAGCTCGAGAGCCTGAGCCACGCGCTGCTCGAACACGAGACCCTCGACGCCCCCGAGGCCTACGCCGCGGCTGACGTCCAGATGCGCACGCCTGAGCAGACCACCGCCTCCGCGTAGGCGCGCCGCTCGAGCACTCCACGGCGAGCTCAGACCAGGGACCAGGCCAGGGCCTCCACGGGCGCAACTTGTGCGCCCAGTGCTCAGGCTTCCTCGTGTCGCCAACCCGAGGAGGTCATCGTGAATACGACCGAAGTTCTGCCCGACGACGTACTCGTCACCGCCAAGCCGCCCGCCGGGACCCAGTTACGCGAGGGGTATGCCGACGTCGGCGACGTCAGGTTGCACTACGTCGAGGCCGGCGAGGGGCCCCTGGTGCTGCTGCTGCACGGGTTCCCGGAGTTCTGGTTCGGCTGGCGGCTGCAGATGGGGGCGCTGGCCGCGGCGGGCTATCGAGTCGTTGCCCCCGACACCCGCGGCGTCAATCTGTCATCGAAGCCAGACGGCCGGGCCGCCTACACCGCGGACAAGCTGGCCGACGACATCAGCGGTCTGATTCCACAACTGGGCGCCGAGTCCGCTCTGTGGGTGGGTCATGACTGGGGTGGAAGCATCGCCTGGACGGCCGCGATGAGCCATCCCGAGCTCGTCGACCGGCTGGTAATTCTCAACGCCGCCCACCCACGGCGGCTCAACCAGGGACTGAAGACCCCGCACCAGCTCCTGAGGTCCTGGTACTTCTTCTACTTCCAGCCGGCGGATCTACCCGAACGTCACGCGCGCGCCGGAGACTGGAAGTTCTTTCGCCATTTCCTGCGGGATGCCAATCCCCCATATACGCCGGAGGAGTTCGACCGCTACGTCGCGGCGTGGTCGCAGCCCGGCGCAGTCACCGCGATGATCAACTACTACCGGGCCGCCGTGCGACCGCCAAAGGGCAGCAAGGCGGAGATCCGTCCGATCTCGACGCCCACACTGGTCATCTGGGGAGAGCGCGATCGGTATCTCGGCCCCGCGCTTGCTGAGCCCGACCACGACGATGTGCCCGGCCTCGACCGCGTCGAGCGACTGCCCAAGGCGTCGCATTGGGTTCACCACGACGAGGCCAACCGCGTCAACGAACTGCTCATCGACTTTTTCGCGCCCGCCCGCGCATCGACAGCGCGCTCCGCGGCCGTCCAGCCGGTCGACTCGAGCGCCAGCGCTGGCAACGGCCACGGAGGAGAGGGCTGATGTCATCAACGGCCCAGCAACCGAGGCCCTGAACGTGTACGAGGTCCAAGACGCCGAGGGCAGCATCCAGATCCGGGCCTGATCGATGAGTACCGCGCCGCCCTCCGAGGGCACGAGGGCCGGGAGCCCGCCACGGCGACGTGCCCCCTGCGACGGCCCCAGTGAGATGTTGGCGCGCACTGCGCCGAGCCCGAAGTCGGTCTCGCTCGTGCTCCTGCCCGCCCTGGTGTTGATGCTCGCCTTCGCGTTCTTCTACGTCGGCGCCTTCCACCAGCCCACGCCTCACCACG
>DASXHG010000063.1:0-2170 GCA_036488625.1 Solirubrobacteraceae bacterium
GCGCCCGTTCCTGCTCGCCGATGACCAGCGCGCCGCCTACCACGCAGCCGCCTCGATGGCCTCCAACTTCCTGGTCACCCTGGAGGCCGCGGCCGAGGCGATCGGGGCCGGAACGGGGCTCGACCGTGAGCTGTTGGCGCCGTTGGTACGAGCGACGGTCGAGAACTGGGCTGCGCTCGGCCCGCGCGACGCCCTGACCGGACCCGTCGCGCGGGGGGACGAGGTCACCGTGCGGGCGCAGCGGGCCGCCGTGACGGAGCGCTCGCCCGAGCTCGTGGCGCTGTTTGACCAGCTCGTGACCGCCACCCGGGCGTTGATCGTCGACCACGGCGAGGCCACCAGCACCCCGAGCGGCAAGCCCACGGCGACCCCGAAGGCGGCCAGCGCATGAAGACCGTGAGCACAGTGCAGGAGCTCCGCGACGAGCTCGCTTCCGCTCGCCGCAGCGGCGAGAGCATCGGCCTGGTGCCGACGATGGGCGCCCTGCACGCAGGACATCTCTCGCTGATCGAAGCCGCGCGACGCCAGTGCGAGGTGGTGGTCGTCTCGCTGTTCGTAAATCCGGCTCAGTTCAACGATGCCGGCGACCTCAGCAAATACCCCCGCGACGAGGCCCGAGATGCCGCCCTCGCGGCCGGCGCAGGAGCCGATCTGATGTTCGCCCCCGGGGTCGAGGAGGTCTATCCCGCCGGCTTTGCCACCACGGTGTCGGTCTCGGCCCTGACCGAACGTCTGGAGGGCGCCAGCCGCGGCCGCGGGCATTTTGACGGCGTCACCACGGTGGTCAGCAAGCTCTTCAACATGGTCATGCCGGACGTGGCCTTCTTCGGCCAGAAGGACGCCCAGCAGGCGCTGGTCATCCGCCGGATGGTCCGAGATCTCAATATTCCCGTGCGGATCGAGGTCTGCCCCATCGTCCGCGACAGCGACGGCCTGGCGCTGTCGAGCCGGAATGCCCTGCTCACGGCATCCGAGCGCGAGCAGGCAACCGCCCTCAGCCGGGCCCTCGCGGTCGTGGCCGAGGCCACGCAGGCCGGCGAGCGCGACGCCGAGCGGCTGCTGGCTCCCGCGCGCACCGAGCTCGAGCGCAGCGGCGTCACCACGGAGTACCTGGAGCTCGTGTCGCCGGACACGCTCGAGCCCGTGGCGAGAGTCGACGCCGAGGTCCTCGCCCTCGTCGCAGCTCGAGTCGGCACCACGCGACTGATCGACAACCTCCTCATCCACCCGGTCGCGGCAGCGGCGTCAGCGGTGGCAGACCACGATGAAAGGCCCCTATGAATCGCACGATGCTGAAGTCGAAGATCCACCGGGCCACGGTGACCGACAGTGACCTGCACTACGTCGGATCGATCACCGTCGATCCCGATCTGCTCGAGGCGGCCAACATCCTCGAGTTCGAGCAGGTGGCCGTCGTCGACGTCGACAACGGCGCCCGCTTTGAGACCTACACGATCGCCGGCGAGCGCGGCTCGGGCGCGATCAAGGTCAACGGCGCCGCCGCGCGCCTCGTGCACCGCGGCGACACGATCATCGTCATTTCCTACGGCAGTTACGACCCCGACGATCTCGAGCACTACGAGCCGCGCGTCGTCCACGTCGACGAGCACAACGAGATCCGCACCATCGACAGCGAGGTGGCCACGCTGCTCGGGGCCCACACGGTCCCGGTTTCGCCGGCCAACGCATAGAGGAGCCAACGAACATGTCCACAGCACCCCTTCAGTTCAACGTTCCCGCGGATGCTTCCCGGCTTCCGGTCACTCTCCCCATCCTGCAGGAGAAGAAGCGGCTCGGCGAGCCGATCGTAATGGTCACCGCCTACGACTTCCCGAGCGCCCGCGCCGCCGAGTCGGCCGGGGTCGACCTGGTCCTGGTCGGCGATTCGGGCGCCATGACCGTGCTCGGCTACGACTCGACGGTGCCCGTGAGCACGGACGAGTTGCTGGTCCTCGCCCGGGCCGTCCGCCGGGGCCTGAAGACGCCATTTTTGGTTGGCGATCTGCCCTTCGGGTCCTATGAGGTATCGGACGCGCAGGCGATCGAGACGGCGCTGCGCTTCGTCAAGGAGGCGGGCTGTGACGCGGTCAAGCTCGAGCGGGGCAACGAGACGTCCGTGGCCCGCGCACGCGCCATCGTCCAGGCCGGGATCCCGGTCATGGGCCACGTC
>DASXHG010000093.1:0-1878 GCA_036488625.1 Solirubrobacteraceae bacterium
CTCGCTACGCGCGCGCGGCGGCGCGGGTCAGCTTGACGCGCGCGTTTCTGTCCAGGGCCACCTTGCGTAGCCGAACCGCCTGGGGGGTGACCTCGACGCACTCGTCGGCGCGCAGGAACTCCAGAGCCTGATCGAGGGACAGCTCGCGTTTGGGGACCAGGCGCACCGGCTCATCGGCGGTTGACTTGCGCATGTTGGTCAGATGCTTTTCCTTGACCGCGTTGACGTCGAGGTCCTCAGAGCGCGAGTTCTCGCCCACGATCATCCCTTCGTAGACATCGTCGCCGGGTTCCACGAACAGCGTGCCGCGTTCCTGGAGGTTGAACAGGGCGAAGGCGGCCACCGTCCCCCGGCGGTCGGCGACGAGGCTGCCCGTGGGCCGGGTGCGCAGCTCGCCGTGCCACGGCTCCCAGCGGTCAAACACGTGATGGACGAGGCCGGTGCCCCGGGTCTCGGTCAAGAACTCGGTCCGGAATCCGATCAACCCCCGGGCCGGAACCAGGTACTCCATCCGCACCCAGCCCGTGCCGTGATTGACCATCTGCTCCAGGCGGCCCTTGCGCAGGGCCAGCAACTGGGTGATCACGCCGACGTACTCCTCGGGCGCGTCGACGCTCATGCGCTCGACGGGCTCATGCGTGCGCCCGTCGATCTCCCGCGTGACGACCTGGGGCTTTCCGACCGTGAGCTCGAAGCCCTCGCGGCGCATCAGCTCGACGAGGATGGCCAGGGCCAGCTCGCCGCGCCCCTGGACCTCCCACACGTCGGGGCGCTCGGTCTCGGTGATCCGCAGCGAGACGTTGCCGATCAGCTCGCGCTGCAGCCGGGCGTTGACCTGGCTGGCGGTCAGGAACGTCCCGTCCTGCCCGGCCAAAGGTGAGGAGTTGATCCCGATCGTCACCGACAGCGAGGGCTCGTCGACGGTGATCACGGGCAGCGGGCGCGGATCCTCGGCGTCGGTCAGCGTGTCGCCGATCGTGATCTCGGGGATCCCGGCCACGGAGATGATCTCGCCCGCCGAGGCCTCGTCGGCGTCGACGCGGTCGAGCGCCTCGGTCACGTACAGCTCGGACACCTTGACTCGCTGGATCGACCCGTCGTGGCGGCTCCAGCCCAGCGTCTCCCCGCGACGGATCGTGCCCTCGCGCACGCGGCAGATGGCCAGCCGGCCGACGTAGGGAGAGGCGTCGAGGTTGGTGACGTGGGCCTGGAGCGGATGGCCGGGCTCGTAGTGGGGCGCGGGCACGTGCTCCACGAGCAGGTCAAGGAGGGGCTTGAGGCTCGTCCCGGCCTTCCCCTCCTGCAGCGAGGCCTGACCGGCTTTGGCGTTGGTGTAGACGATCGGGAACTCGATCTGCTCCTCGTCGGCGTCGAGATCGAGGAACAGCTCGTAGACCTCGTCGATGACCTCGCTGATCCTCGCGTCGGGGCGATCGACCTTGTTGATGACGAGGATCACCGGCAGCCGGCGCTCGAGCGCCTTGCGCAGTACGAAGCGGGTCTGGGGGAGGGGGCCCTCGCTGGCGTCGACCAACAGCAGCACCCCGTCGACCATGGTCAGGCCACGCTCCACCTCGCCACCGAAGTCGGCGTGGCCGGGCGTGTCGACGATGTTGAGCTTCACATCGCCGTAGCGGATGGCCGTGTTCTTGGCCAGGATCGTGATGCCCTTCTCGCGCTCGAGATCCGTCGAGTCCATGACGCGTTCGTTGACGGCCTGGTTGTCGCGGAACGCGCCCGACTGCCACAGCAGGGCGTCGACGAGCGTAGTCTTGCCGTGGTCGACGTGGGCGATGATCGCGATGTTGCGGATGTCGGAACGGGTAGGCATGGGGCCACCCGAGCTTAGAAGGCCCGGACCGGTAGCCCTTTCACAAA
>DASXHG010000230.1:0-2250 GCA_036488625.1 Solirubrobacteraceae bacterium
TTCTGGCGTCGTGACGCGGGTGTTGTTCACGAGTGGCCCGGTGCGAGTTTCCGCCTGCTCCTGTTTTAGCGCCGAGCCGCTCCGAGCGCGAGCCCGAGCTCAGCGCCTCCCGACAGCGGGGTCCTCGCCCAGCTCATGCCTCAGTTTTTCAACCAGGCTCTCGAGCATGGGGTAGGTGCCGGGCCCGTGCGCTTCGAGGACCGCTGGCTGCCATAGCTGCCACCGATCGATCAGCGTGCGTCCGAGCATCACTTTGATCAGCTGGAGGTCGAAGGCCCCCTGGCTCTCGAGCGCGGCCAGCTGCTCGAAGTAGTCGAGCTCCCGGTACAGCACCCAGGCCTCGTCAGCATCGCGGGCCACATAGGCGGTATATGCCTCACGCAACTCCTCGGCCGATGCGAACCGCGCCACCATCCGCCGTGTCTCCACAAGAGCGTCCTCGTTCCAGCGGCGAAAGAACTCGGCTGCCATCTGGGCCTCCCGGCTTCTTCGCGCCTCCCGCACCTGTTGCGCTGCGAACACCGCCGCGCCGATGCCTCCGAGAAGGCCGATCGCCAAGACCGAAGTCGCGATCGCCGTGACCTCGCCCCAGTCAACTGCCATGGCGACCAACTCACAGCTCCGATCTGTTGACGGTAATTCGGTCCCGGCACATCACGCCTATCCGTCTACCACGATGCCGTCCAGCGCGCCGAACAGACGCCGAGCACGATGGGAGCTGGGCGGGAGCTCGATCAGGCGCTGCGTCCGAGGCTCGCCGCGCTCGGCACGCTCGCGCTCCTCCCGCGCCTTCGGCCGCCAGACTTGATCGATCACCTGCGTCGCGTCGCGGTCGAGTTCCGCGATCGGACGCTCGAGATGCTCGGCCCACAACCGGAGGCGCGTTTCACGCGCAAGTCGCCGGTCGTGGGTTACCACGTTGGCTTCGGTGTCGTTGTAAAGACCTCGCGCGTTGAGGTTCGCCGAGCCGATCGTCAACCAGTGATCATCGACGATCGCCACCTTGGCATGGACGTAGACACGCCCGACGCGCCCGCCATTGACAGCCGCGATCGTGCTGGCGGTGAAGCGACCCGCGCCTCGGTCGGCGTCCGTCAGCACCTGGAGCTGGCCGCGGGTGTCATCTCGGCCCTGGTTGGCGCGAGCCGGAAGCACGACCACGACTCGAAAGTCGTCTTGCGGAGGACGCCTGAGCTTGGCGGCCAGAAGGCCCACGATCTCAGGAGCCCAGAGGAACTGGTTCTCGATGTAGACCAACCTCTGCGCCGAGCGAACCGCCCGCAGGTAGGACTCGAGGATCCTGAAATCGCCGCGCGGAGCGAACGGGTACAGACCCTCGGGGAGGGTGCGTACGAACTGCGCCTCGACCTCGCCGCTGGGGCTCGGGATCGGCGCCGACGGCAGAGGCTCCCCGGTAATCGCGCTCCAGCGGGTCGAAAAGTGGCGCGCGATGTCCGCGACCAGCGGCCCCCGAATCCGAAAGGCGAGATCGTGCCAGCCCAGACGCCCGGGGTCTGGATGCACGCGCCGGTCATACCGGTCGCCGTCGCGATCAGTGAGATCGAGGCCGCCGACAACGGCCAGCTCGTCATCGATGACGACGATCTTGCAGTGGTGGCAATGGACCAAATGCTCACGACGGTCGAGTGCCACCCGGACGCGCGAGCCCGCGGTCAGGTCCTCTCGGTCTCGACGAACGTCCCGGCGATCGGGACGAATCACCGGCACGGGCGCCCCGGCCCACAGAATCACTCGAACATCCACGCCGCGCGAAACGTCCGCCAGCAGCTCCCGCACGACCACCGGGTCATGGCCGCGCGTCAACTCAAATCGCGGTGTCATCGACCACCCGGCGATGTGGACATGGCTCCGGGCCGAACGGATCGCCTGCGCGATCGCAGGAAGAACCTCCTCCCCGTCGATCAGCACATCGAGCTCGTTCCCCGTTCGCGGCGGCGGATCGCCGGCCGCCCACAGCGAGCCGTCGTGGCCCGGCGAGAAGCTCCCGGCGTGCCCCAGCCTCGACAGACGGCGACGGTGGTAGAGGAGATTCGTGCCTTCCACCGCGTCGCCGAGCAGACGGTCGCTGATTCGCACAAGGGCCTCGAGACCAGCCAACTCTACCTCCGCGTAAGGGTCGGGACCATTAGACCAGGGATACCACCAGGGACTACACGGGCGCGACCAGGATGTCGTGAGCGCGATGCTCGAGTCCTGGCAATGAAGCGAGAAGCCATGACCAGTTGTCGC
>DASXHG010000267.1:0-2083 GCA_036488625.1 Solirubrobacteraceae bacterium
GTGGCCGAGATCTCGATCCCATGACGGGCGCAGACCTCCTTGAAGTGCGGGTAGTCGTGGGCGAGCTTCAAGGTCACCGACTGAAAGCCGTGACGCGCGATGTCCACACGAGAGGTGAAATTCATCACGCTGGTCTGGAACATGAGCTCGTCGCTGGACTCGGGCTCGATGAGGACGATGTCGACGCCCGGATAGCGCGCCTCCCACCCCTTCGCCACCTCGTGCAGCCGCTGGTGGGCCAGGAGCTTGAAAACCTGGTAGCCGATCTGGGGAAAGCCCATGTCGGACACGCGCCGCGGGCGCGAGCCGGTCAGCGTCGGGATCCGCTTCTCGAAATCGTTGACGTAGGGCACCAGCGGGTTGACGACCACGATGAACTTCGCCCCCGCCTCGACGGCGATGTCGAGGTTGGTGGTCGAGACGATCCCGCCGTCGACCAGCTCGCGATCCCGGACCTTGACCGGCTTGTAGATCATGGGCAGCGCACTCGAGGCGCTGACCGCACGCGAAATCGGAATGTCATCCCAGTCCGGGGAGCCGAGCACGATCCGCTCACAGGTGTCGAGGTCGGTGGCGGTCAGGTACAGCTCGTGGCCGAGCAGGCGGAAATCGTCGCTGCGATCGGGATCGGCGAGGATGCGGCTGACGTAACGCTCGATGCCCTCCCCGGAGTACAGCCCCGAGGGCAGGATCTCAGCCAGCCCGAGCGCGAGATCGACGGCGGTGACCTGACCCAGGTCGCGGGCCAGCCGGCGCAGCAACTGGGCGAAGCGGATCGGGAACGTGACCCCCCGGCTGACGAACTCCCGGTAGTTGGGCTTCAGCAGCGAGCTCACCCGGGCATCGGGGAATGGCGTCGGCACCTGCTGGACGATGACCCGCATCATCTCCTCGGGGGTGACGCCATTGGCCACAGCGGCGGCCACGAAGGCGCCCGCGCTCGTTCCCACGTAGACGTCGAACTCGTTGACGGTCTTGTTGACCGACAACAGATCGAGGGCGCGCAGCGCCCCCATCTCATAGACGCCGCCGGTAAAGCCACCGCCGCCCAGGACCAGGGCGGTCTTGGAGCGCTTACGCCGGCGGCTGCTGGCGGCGGTGGAGGCCGAGGACCGGCCGCCGGCTTTGCGGCCGGTGGACGCCTCGAGCTTGACGACCTTGCCCATCGGACACGAATTCTAAGAGACGCGCCCCCGACCGCAGCTTTTGCCGTCCTGAACAGTTACATACTGCCGATGCGTCGGCTCATTCTGTTTCTGGCCGTCGGCCTGCTGGGCCTCGTGCCGGGCACCGCCAGCGCCGCCTCACGGCGATCCCGCGCCCGGTCCACCCCCCAGAGCTCGCTGGCCAGGTCGTTGAACGGGAGCATGGCGCGCGTGGGCGCATACAGCGGGGCATACGTCCAGGATCTGACCACCGGGGCCCAGCTCTACGCCGACAACGCCAAGGTGGGACGCCTCCCGGCCTCGGTGGAGAAGCTCTACACGACCTCCACCGCGTTGCTGCGCTTCGGCCCGGGGGGGCGGCTGAGCACCCAGGTGCTGGGCGTGGGCCAGCTGCAGGGCACCACGTTTGTGGGGACGATCTATCTGCGCGGCGGGGGCGATCCGACGTTCGGCTCGGCCGGGTTCATCCACGCCAGCTACGGCAGCGGCGCCAGCGTCCAGCGCCTGGTGGCGAACCTCGTCGCCGCCACCGGCATGACCGCTTTGCGCGGGAGCGTGGTCGCCGACGAGTCGATGCTCGACTCGCGGCGGGGAACGCCACCCTACGGCTACCGGCCGGCCCTCGACATCGAGGGTGAGCTCAGCGGGCTGTCCTTCAACCGGGGCTGGGCCAACGCCATCGGCACTGCCTACTTCAAGCATCCGGCCGTGGAGGCCGGCCAGCAGTTCGTGCAAGCGCTGAAGACGGCCGGCGTCCGCGTTCCCGGCACGACCAGGATCCGGGCCGGGGTCACCCCGTCGTCGGCCACCCCGCTGGCCGCCGTGGCCTCGCCGCGGATGCAGACCCTGGTCGATCTGACCAACACCCCGTCGGACAACTTCTTTGCCGAGACGCTGCTCAAGGATCTCGGCGCCCG
>DASXHG010000280.1:0-2528 GCA_036488625.1 Solirubrobacteraceae bacterium
GCCGCAGGGCCCGCTCGTAGCGAAACTCGATCAGCTTGCGGACGACCACATCGAGCATCGGGACGGACTTCAGTGCCGCCGTCGCCGCCCGGTCAGCGGGGTGCTCGTAGGCCTTGGAGGAGATATCCGGGTATGGCTCGAGCGCCTCGGGCAGGTGTTCGGTCATGGCTCGCACCCTACTCCCGCCCCGGCCCCGGCAGGGAGAATGTCCGCCATGCGTCCAGTGGAGATGACCGAGAGCTTCGCCGGCACCGTGACCGAGGCGGAGCGGTGCTGGTACGCACCTGAGGCTTGGCCGAAGTGGGTGGACGGCTGTGAGCGCATCCTCAGCGTGGAACCGGACTGGCCGCGGCCCGGGACCAGCGTGACCTGGGAGTCGGGTCCCGCCGGGCGGGGCCGGGTCAGCGAGCGGGTGGTCGAGTACGAGCCGCTGCGGGGTATGACCGCCGAGGTCGCCGACGCCTCGATCCGCGGGCTGCAGAGCGTCACCTTTGTCCCCGACGGCGACGAGGTCACGGTGGTGCTGGCCCTGAGCTACCGCCTCGAGCGCCGCTCGCCGGTCTCGCCGCTGGTTGACGTGCTGTTCATCCGCCGTGCCGTCGCCGCCTCGCTGCAGACCACCCTTCACCGCTTCGGTGTCGAGCTTGCGGCCGCGCGGCGCGAGCGGTAGAGCCGCGCCAGGAAACAAACTCTTAGACTTGCCGGCGGCCGCCGCGGCCACTTCCGACCCCGAGGATCAGAGGCTCATGTTCGTCTTCAAAGCCGCCGTGGTCGGCGCCGGCACGATGGGCGGGGAGATCGCACACGCGATCGCGTCCGCCGATATTCCCGTCGTGCTCAAGGACGTCGACCAGAAGTTCGTCGATCAGGGCCTGGCCAAGGCCCGCTCGCTGTGGGAGGACCGGGTCGCGGCCGGCAAGCTCGATCCGGCTGCGCTCGAGCGCAAGCTGGGCCTGATCGCCGGCACGACCGGTTACGAGAACTTCGGCGACGTCGACTTCGTCATCGAGGCCGTGCCGGAGCGCATGGAGCTCAAGCAGGCCGTGTTCGCCGAGCTCGACGAGGTCACGCCCGGACACGCCGTTCTGGCCTCCAACACCTCGGCGCTGTCGGTGACCGAGATCGGGGAGTCCACCGGCCGCCCCGACAAGGTGGTCGGCTTTCACTTCTTCTATCCGGCCTCGGTGATGCGGCTGATCGAGGTCGTCGAGGGGGAGGACACCTCGGCGGAGACCGCCCAGACGGCGGTCAACTTCGCTCAGGCGATCCGCAAGACGCCGATCCGCTGTGGCGAGGCGCCGGGCTTCGTGGTCAACCGGATCCTCAACTCCAGCGCGTCGGAGCTGTGGCGCTACCAGGAGGAGACCGGCACGCCGATCCCCGAGCTCGACCGGCTCGTGGCCGAGTCCAAGGCGGCCCCGATGGGTCCCTTCTACCTGGCTGACCTGCTGGGGCTCGACACCGTCCTGCACGTGGCCGAGTACCTCCAGGAGTCATTTGGCGACCGCTTCTACGTCCACAAGGAGATGCGAACCTTGGTCGAAGCCGGCCAGCTTGGCGCCAAGACCGGAAAGGGCTTCTATGAGCACGGAAACTAGCCCCGCCAGCCAGGATCTGATCGAGCGCTTCACGCTCAAGGCGCTGGTCGAGAGCTGCCTGGTGCTCGAGGAGGGCGTCGCCGCCCTCAAGGACATCGATCTCGGCATGATGGCCGGCGCGGGCATCATCCCGCCGCCCTTCCAGCGCGCCGACCAGCTCGGCCTCGACGCCGTGCTTCACCGCCTCGAGCGGGCCGAGGCCGAGTGGGGAGAGCGCTTCGAGCCCCCGGCGATCCTGCGCCGGCTGGTCGTCCAGGGCCGGCTGGGTGTCAAGACCGGCCAGGGCTTCTACCCCTATCCCCGGGTCGACCCCGGGTGGGACGAGGGCCCGGTCAAGCTCGAGACCCGGGATGAGATCGCCATCGCGTGGCTGGACCGCCCGCCGGCCAACTCAATCTCGCCCGAGGTCGTCGCCGCCCTGCGCAGCGCTTGGGACGCCGTGATCGGATCCGGGCGGGTGCGGGCCCTGGTCATCGCCTCCGCCAACCCGATGCTGTTCTGCGCCGGGGCCGACATCAAGGCGTTCAGCAAGATGGATGCCGATGGCGGACGCGAGCTGCTTGAGCAGATGCACGGACTGCTGCGTGAGATGGAGCAGTCAAGCGTGATCACGATCGCGGCCGTGAATGCGCTCGCGTTCGGCGGCGGCTGTGAGCTGGCCATGGCGTGTGACTTCCGGATCGCCGCCGAGTCAGCCAGCTTCGGGCAGCCCGAGATCAACTTGGGCATCATTCCCGGCTTCGGCGGGACCCAGCGCCTGCCGCGGCTGGTGGGCGAGGCCAAGGCCCTGGAGCTGAACCTGACCGGGGAGCCGATCGGCGCCGATGAGGCGGCCGAGTTCGGGCTGGCCACCCGCGTCGTGCCCGACCACGAGCTGCTCGACACCGCGCTGGCCTGGGCCCGCAAGCTGGCCGGACAGGCACCGCTGGC
>DASXHG010000298.1:0-2645 GCA_036488625.1 Solirubrobacteraceae bacterium
GCTGCAGCCGAGGAGGCTCAGGCCGAGACCAGCCCCGAGCCGGAGGCCAAGAAGGAGGCTGAGGAGAAGTCATGAGCGCGATCACCGCCCAGGATGTGAAGGCCCTTCGCGATCGCACCGGGGCAGGCATGCTGGCCTGCCGCGATGCCCTGACCGAGGCCGACGGCGATCTGGACAAGGCCACCGAGCTGCTGCGGACCCGCGGCGAGGCTCAGGCCGCCAAGCGCTCCGGCGAGGAGGCTCGCGAGGGCGTGGTGCAGTCCTACATCCACGCCGGCAACAAGATCGGCGTGCTGGTCGAGGTCGACTGCCAGACCGACTTCGTGGCCCGTAACGAGAAGTTCGTCGAGTTCGCCCGTGATCTGGCGCTGCACATCGCCGCGGCAGCACCGCTGGCCCTCAGCGAGGAAGACATTCCGGCCGAGGACCGCGAGCGCGAGATCCGGATCGCCACCGAGCAGGCCGCCGATCGGCCCGAGAACGTGCGCGAGCGGATCGTCACCGGCAAGATCGACAAGTGGCTCGACGAGAACGTGCTGCTGCGCCAGAAGCACGTCAACGAGGAAAAGCACGGCGGAAAGACGATCGAGGACCTGCGCGCCGCCCTGTCGGCGGAGACGCGCGAGAACGTCGTCATCCGCCGCTTCGCCCGGTTCGCGGTCGGAGGCTAGACAGGTGGCGGGGACCGAGAGCCCGAACGGGAGCGCGTACCGGCGCGTGCTCCTGAAGCTCTCGGGTGAGGCGCTGATGGGCGAGCTGGAGTACGGCACCGATCCCGTGCGCGTGCAGGGAATCGCGCGCGAAGTGGCCGCCGTCCACAGCCGCGGGGTCGAGATCGCGATCGTGGTCGGCGGCGGCAACATCTACCGTGGACTGAAGGCGGCCGCCAAGGGCATGGATCGCGCGACCGGCGACTACATGGGCATGCTGGCCACCGTGCTCAACGCGCTGGCCCTGCAGGACGCGCTTGAGAAGGAGGACGTGCCCACTCGCGTGCAGTCGGCGATCACGATCTCCGAGGTGGCCGAGCCCTACATCCGCCGGCGAGCGATCCGCCACCTCGAGAAGGGCCGGGTGGTCATCTTCGCCGCCGGAACGGGCAATCCGTTCTTCACCACCGACACCGCGGCGGCGCTGCGGGCCGCCGAGCTGCACGCCGAGATCATCCTCATGGCCAAGAACAACATCGAGGGCGTCTACACGGCCGATCCGGCGAAGCATCCGGACGCCGAGTTCATCGCTGAGATCAGTCACCGGGACGCGCTGACCCAGGGACTGCAGGTCATGGACTCGACCGCATTTGCGCTGTGCATGGACAACAACCTGCCGATCGTCGTCTTCAACATGGCTGACGACCGCAACATCGACAAGATAGTGTCGGGAGAACGAGTGGGGACGCTGGTACGGACATGAGCGAACTGATCGACGAACTCCTGGCCGATGCGCGCGACCGGATGAAAAAATCCGTCGAGTCGACACGCGACCAGTTCGGGTCGGTGCGGACGGGCCGGGCCAACGCGGCGCTCCTGGACCGGATCTCAGTCGACTACTACGGCACCGTAACGCCGCTCAAGCAGCTGGCCACGATCGGGGCCCCGGAGGCGCGGCTGCTCACCATCCAGCCGTATGACAAGAGCTCGATCAAGGCCATCGAGCGGGCGATTCTCGAGTCCGACGTCGGGCTGACCCCCAACAACGATGGCAACCTGATCCGGTTGGGCATCCCGGAGCTGACCGAGGAGCGCCGCCGCGAACTGGTCAAGGTCGTGCGCCATATCGCCGAGGAGGGCCGGGTGGCGATCCGCAACGTGCGCCGCGACGTGATGCACGATCTGCGTGAGCTCAAGAACGAAGGCGAGGCGAGCTCCGACGACGAGCACCGCGCCGAGGTCGAGCTCCAGAAGGTCACCGATGCCCGCGTGTCGGACCTCGACGAGGCGCTGAAGGTCAAGGAAGAAGAGATCCTGGAGGTCTAGGCTCGGTGGCCCCCGGAATCGATGGGGTAGCCGCCGAGTCCGCCGAGAACGGCGGCGGAGCGCGCTACGTCGCCATCATCACTGACGGCAATGGTCGCTGGGCCCAGCGCCGCGGTCTTCCCGTGGTCGCCGGCCACGAGGCGGGCGCGGACACGGTCAAGGCCCGCCTGCGCGACGCCGCGGAATTCGGGATCAAGGAGCTCACGGTCTATTCGTTCTCGACTGAGAACTGGTCGCGGACCGAGGAGGAGGTGGCCGGGCTGATGGAGATGTTCGGGCGCCGGCTTGAGGTCGAAACCCCGGAGCTGGATGCTGAGGGGGTGCGGATGAGGTTCATCGGCCGTCGCAGCGCCCCGGTTGCCCCGGAGCTGGTCGAACGGATGGTGTGGGCCGAGGAGACAACGGCTGCAAACGACCGCATCACCCTGTTCGTGGCATTCAACTACGGTGGCCGGGCGGAGATTGTCGACGCAGCGCGAACCTTTACCGGAACGACCGAAGATGACTTCCGCGCCCACCTATACGCACCTGAAATGCACGATCCCGATTTGATCATCCGTACCAGCGGTGAGCAGCGAATCTCCAACTACCTGCTGTGGCAGGCCGCCTACTCGGAGTTCGCGTTCCGCGACGAGCTGTGGCCCGACTTCTCTCGCGCCGCGTTCGCGG
>DASXHG010000299.1:0-1965 GCA_036488625.1 Solirubrobacteraceae bacterium
CATCTCCGGCTTCCCTCGGCACCCCTGATCCCGGCCGAGTACGACCCCTCGGTGCTGTTCACGATCGCCGGGATGGTGCCGCTGAAGCCGTACTTCCTCGGGGTCGAGCGGCCGCCCCATCCGCGGGCCACCACGTGCCAGAAGACCATCCGCACGTCGGATATCGAGATCATCGGTACCACCACCCGGCACCTCACCTTCTTCGAGATGCTGGGCAACTTCTCGTTCGGCGACTACTTCAAGCAGGGCGCGGCCGAATTCGCCTGGGAGCTCTCGCGTGACGGCTTCGGCTTTCCCGAGGGCGATATCTGGGTCACCGTGTTCGGCGGTGACGACGAGCTCGGTCTCGGCCCCGACCAAGAGGCGATCGACATCTGGCGCGCGATCGGCGTGCCCCGCGAGCGGATCATCGAGCTGCCCCGATCTGAGAACTTCTGGCAGATGGGTCCCACCGGACCCTGCGGTCCGTGCTCGGAGCTCTACCTCGACCGGGGTGTCGAACACGGCCGCCCGGACGACCTGCCCGGCGGCGAGAACGAACGCTTCCTGGAGTACTGGAACCTGGTCTTCATGGAGATGGAACAGAACCCCGAGAACGTGCTCACGCCCCTGCCGGCCAAGAACATCGACACCGGCCTCGGGCTCAACCGCCTCGCCGCCATCCTCCAGGACAAGCCGACCATATTCGAGACCGACCAGTTCGCGCCCTTGATCGCGCTCGGGGAGGAGCTCTCGGGCCGCGCCTACGGAAACGACTTCCCGACCGACAAGGCGCTGCGGGTGCTGGCCGACCACACGCGAGCGATGTCGTTCCTGGTCGCCGACGGGGTCGTGCCCTCCAACGAGGACCGGGGTTACGTCCTGCGCCGCATCATCCGGCGCTCGATCCAGCACGGCCGCGCGCTCGGCCTCGAGCCGGGTTTCCTCCTGCGCTACGCCGACATCGTCACCGAGCTGATGGGTGGCGAGTACCCCGAGCTCCACCGCCAGGGCGACCTCGTCCACAAGTGGCTGACGTCCGAGGAGGAGAGCTTTGGACGGACGCTGGAGCAGGGCCTGAAGCGTCTGGACGAGCTGATCGCCCGCGCTCGCGACAGCGACACGGAGGGGATCGCCGCCGCCGATGCCTTCCTGTTGCACGACACCTACGGCTTCCCGATCGACATGACGCTCGAGATCGTGGCCGAGCACAACCTCGGCGTCGACGAAGAGGGCTTTGAGGCGCTGATGAATGAGCAGCGCACGCGGGCTCGCGCCGGCGCGGGACGCAGCCAGGTCAGCCAGGGGCTGCGCGAGCGCGCGGCCGAGCTGGCCGGAGCGTCTGGCTTTGAGACCGAATTCGTCGGCTATGAACGGACCGACGCAGAGACGACGATCGGCGCCGCCGTGGCCGACAACGGTCATGTGCTGCTCAAGCTCGTCGAATCCCCGTTCTACGCCACCGGCGGCGGCCAGATTGCCGACATCGGAACGATCGAGTGTGAGTCCGGCGGCTGCCGGGCCACGGTGTCCGATGTCCTGCGCCTGGGCAACGACCAGGTCGTGGCCGTCTCACCCGAGCACGGCGCGTTCGAGCCCGGGGAGCGCGTCCGCGCCCGGGTCGACCGGGCGGCTCGCCACGCCACCGAGTCCAACCACACCGCGACTCACCTGCTCCACGCCGCGCTGCGCCGCCGCCTCGGCACGCATGTCCATCAGGCCGGCTCCTACGTCGGCCCCGACAAGCTCCGCTTCGACTTCACGCACGGCAGTGCGCTGAGTACCGAGGACCTCGAGGCGATCAGCGACGAGGTGAACGGCTGGATCCTGGCCAGCTATCCGGTGCGCGCGATCACCACCACGCTCGACGAGGCCCGGCGCCTCGGCGCGATGGCCCTGTTCAGCGAGAAGTACGGCGACGTGGTGCGGATGGTCGAGATCGGCGACGGCTCGTTCTCGCGCGAGTTGTGCGGAGGCACGCACGTC
>DASXHG010000320.1:0-5773 GCA_036488625.1 Solirubrobacteraceae bacterium
ATGCTCGAGGGTTCGGCCGCCGAGCTACGCGAGCTCGCCTCCTGCGATCCGCTGACCGAGGTTGGCAACTACCGGCTGCTGCACGAGCGTCTCGAAGCCGAGATCGCCCGCCACGACCGCGACCAAGCGCCGCTGGCCGTGCTCCTGATCGACCTCGACCGCTTCAAGCAGGTCAACGAGCGCCGCGGCCACGCGGCCGGCGATGACGTCCTGCGCCGTGTCGCCCGCACCCTGCGCGAGACCGTCCGCCCCCAGGACACGGTCGCGCGCCAGGGCGGGGACGAGTTCGCCGTGCTCGCCCCGGACACCGACGCAGAGGGGGCCGCGATGCTCGCCGCGCGGATCCGCGACCGATTGGGTCGGGTCCAGTTCGCCGGCGACAGCATCGGAGCCACGGTCGGCGGCGCGGTCTTCCCCGGTCAGGGCCGGACCCCGGACGAGCTGCTGGCCCACGCCGACGAGGAGCTGATGGCCAACAAACTTCACCCGCAACGCGATGGCGTGCTCGCGTCCTGCGCAGAGCCCGCGGCGCTGACCGCGGTGGCCGGACAGGTCTGAGTTTTGCGGCCGCGGTAAGCTGGAAGCTGTCGCTCAGGGGGCAAAACCTGGCGTCGAGCTGGATCAGCTTCCGCCGTGCCCGGTGCTCAGCGCCGGCCCGCATCGCTACGACGCACCGGCCGTGAACCGGGGCAGATCGTCGCCTCCACGGGCAGGCGCCTCCCGGGGCGCCGGGCCGGTGGATGACTGATTTAGCGACTACCGGCCCGGTGGTTGGTGGGCCGGTCAGGGGTAGTGGACGACGTCGACGGGGTGACCGGCGTTGGCGGCGATCGACGGACCACCGACACCGTTGATCACCGACCTGATTCCGCCGCTGCCGCCGTTGGCATTCAGGAAGACGGTGAGCAGATCGTTGAACTGCACGCCCGGGCGGTCCGGTGACTGGAACGCCTGGTCGGCGAAGATCGGCACGCCCTGGTTGAAGAACGAGTAGCTGCCCATGCCGTAGCCGGTGAAGCTCGTGACCTTCGGCGAGACGAGGAAGGCGGCATAGCCATCGGTCGTCGGACTCGACATCCAGGCCGACTGGCTGGGCGGGTCATAGGGCATCTCGTTCTGGAAGAACACGTCCTCGCCGTGCTGGCCGTTCCAGATCACCTCGAACTTCTGGTAGTGCTCGACGGCCAGTCCGTAGGCGGTGACGTGGTCGCCGTTGACGATCACACCGGTGTCGGCGCGGTTGCTATTCCAGCCGGCACCGGCACCATGATCGGCGCGCCACGCCCACACGTCATCGAGGATCGTGTGGCTCGAGTTGACGATCAGGCTCGTCGTCGCCTGACCGGGCTCGGCCCCGCCGATGCGGAAGAAGACGTCCTGCACCAGCGTCGGGTCGTCGGCGCGGCCCGGCTGTGACCCGCAATCGGCGTCGTCATGCCCGTGGCCACACCGGCCGATCTGGAGCAGCACCGGCGAGTTCTTGGGCCCGGCATCGAAGATCAGCCCCGAGACTTTGATCCCGGGCGCGTTCCCGGTCGTCATGGCCGCCTGGCCGTGCTCGGGAATCAGGGTCGCGAAGCCGAGTCCGAGTACGACCGTGTCGGCGCGCTTGATCCGGATCGGCTGTTTGAGCGCATACACGCCCGGGCTGAGGATCAGGTTCTGGCCGCGGCTCAGCGCGGCGTTGATGTGCGACTCAGGCGTGTCGGGTTGGGCGATGAAGAAGCGGCGGATGGAGATCGAGTGCCCGGCGGCCGTGCCGCTGGCGTAGTCGGGCCCCACCGAATTGGTCTGGACTGCGGGCACGAACACCCGCTGCCGCCCGCTGGCGCTCGTGTACAAAAACGGCTCCTCCTGCGAGACCGGCGTCGTCGCCACCGTCGTGTACTGGTTGCTCGGCGGGGCGGGCGGTCCGAACTCGGTCGCCGGCGCCCCGTTGTCGCCCAGGAAGACCTGGTTCCAGACCCCGTTGCTCCAGCTGTCGATGTTGCTGTTACGGGTGAAGTACTGCTGCTGGCCGAAGCTGCCGATCGAGCCGCCGTTGAACTCGTTATCGGCGAAGTAGCCACCGCTGACGAACGCGTTGTTGGCGCAGTAATCCTGGAGCACGACCGATCCGTTGAGGATCACGCGGCGCATCGGCGCCGCCTGGGACACGGCCCACATCTCGGCCGAGTTGTCGCAGCCGGCCGTGAACGGGTCCCCCGAGTAGGGCGCGTACGCGGGCGGCGACTTCGGCAGGTGCACGTTCAGGGTCACGTTCGACAACGAGCGCCAGAAGTTGTCCAGGCCGTTGCAGCTCCCGTTCGAGCACTGGTTGAAGACGTTGATGGCGCCGTTGATGGTCACGTCGCCCGGCGTCGCGCCCAGACCGGCGACCTGGGTGTAGTAGCCGACCTGGAAGTCCAGCGGGTCGGCCGCCGAACCGTAGGTCCCGGGCTCGAAGAAGATCGCGTAGCGCTGGCTCCCGAACTGGTTGGGGACCTGCTGGGAGGAGATCCCGTCAAGCGTGGCCTGGATCGAAGCCTGGGACATGCTCGGACTGATCACGATCACATTGGGACCGAAACCAGACGGCTTGGTGGCGGCCGCGGCGCGGCCGGCGCCGACAGCGGCGAGCCCCGCCAGCACCAGCAATCCCGCGACGAGTCCGCTGATGAATCGACGGCGCAGCGTGACCATTTGTTTCTCCCCTGCCGGACTTCCGGCCCCGCGGCGGACGTTACAACCGGGGGCCGGACGATGCGTCAGTGGGCGCTGTGCCAGTGAGTGCGCCGTCAGTGAGCGCTGGGTGACTGAGCGCTGGGCGAGGGCGCCCAGCTGACTCCAAGCTCCAGCGGATCGACCCCGCGGAGCACGTTCAGCGTGATCGAGTCCGTGGAGCGCTGGACGGCGCGCTCGAGGTCACCGATCGAACGGATCGGGCTGCCCGCGGCCTCGACGATGAGGTCGCCCCGGCTCACCCCGCCCGCCGCAGCGGCGGACTCGCGGGCGACGCGCAGAACGATCACCCCGGCCACATCGGGCAGGCCAACGGCGCGCCGCATCCGCTTGGCCGCCGCCGCGCCGGCGACCGCCACCCCGAGCCGCGGCGCCTCGTGCTCGCCGGGGTCAAAGAAGGCCAGCCAGTTGTGCAGGTGCGCAGCCAGACTTGGGGCATCTGCGGCCGGAACTCCCTCGGCCAGACGGGTGGCCCGCTCCGCGTACGTCGGCCGCGCGGCGGCGACCAGCGACCGTCCCCGGTCGGTGATGCGGACGGTGACGCTGCGACGGTTGTCGGGATCGGGCTCACGCTCGATCAGCCGCGCTCGTTCCAGGCGCCCGAGACGCACGGACATCGTGCCCGACGTGCGGCGCACGCGGCCGACGAGATCGCGCTGCCCGAGACTGCCGCCCTCGGCGCGATCGAGCGCATCGAGGACGAGGTAGCTGGGCCGGGTCAGGCGATGCTCGAGCAGTGCCTCCTCGAGCTCGGCCTCGAGATGGGCGGCGACGCTGATCGCCGTGTCGGCAAGAGAGGTGTGATCAACATTTTCAGACATACTTCGCTCCAAATGCTTGAGTCGAAACGTTTGCTGTGTACGATTATTGCATGACTTCTTCCAACGGCACCATCGCCGCTCCCCAATCGGCTCTCCAGGACAGCGATACGGCCGCGCTGGACGCCTACTCTCGGGCCGTCATCCACGTGGCCGAAGCGCTCTCCCCCAGCGTGGCCAACCTTCAGGTTCGCCGTCGCACCCGCCGCGGCCCCGCCGTCGGCGCCGGCAGCGGCGTCGTCATCACGCCGGACGGCTTTCTCATCACCTCGGCTCACGTCATCGAGGGCTCGCGCCGCGGCACGGCCAGCTTCGGCGATGGCCGGGAAGCCAACGTCACCCTCGTCGGGGCCGATCCCCTCTCCGATCTCGCCGTTCTGCGGGCCGAGGGATCGGATTTCATCGCCGCCGAGCTTGGCGATGCCGCCGCCCTGCGCGTCGGCCAGCTCGTCGTCGCGATCGGCAACCCGCAGGGCTTCGCGGGCTCGGTCACGGCGGGCGTGATCAGCGGCCTGGGCCGCTCGCTGCCGGTCGGCGCCCGGGGTGGCCCGCGCCGCCTGGTCGAGAACGTGATCCAGACCGACGCCGCCCTGAACCCGGGCAACTCCGGCGGCGCGCTCTCCGACGGCTCGGCGCAGGTCGTCGGGATCAACACCGCGGTGGCCGGAATCGGGGTCGGTCTGGCCGTCCCCATCAACAGCGCCACCCGGGCGATCGTCTCCACCCTGATCCGCGACGGGCGCGTACGCCGGGCCCAGCTCGGCGCCGCCGTCGCTCCCCGGCCGCTTCCGCCCGCGGCCGCCGAGCGCCTCGGCCGCAGCGGCGGCGTCCAGATCCTCCAGGTCCTCGACGCCAGCCCGGCGCAGCGCGCCGGTCTGCGCCGCGGTGATCTGCTGATCGAGCTCGACGGCGAGCCCGTCGGCGACGCCAACGCTCTGCAGCACCTGATGGTCGCCGAGCGGATCGGCCGCCGGGTCACGGCGCGGGTGCTCCGGGACGGGTCCGAGCTGAGCTTCGATCTGGAGCTCGAGGAGCTCTAGTGTCGTGAGTCGGAACTAGCCCGCGACCGGCTCCCGGTGCTCGGCGAGCTCCGGCGAGCGGCTCAGGCCACGGCCGCGGCCGGCGTGGCCGCGGTCCGGCCGCGGATCAGGTCCGAAGCCCGCTCGGCGATCATGATCGTCGGCGCGTTGGTGTTGCCCGAGACCGGCGTCGGCATCACCGAGGCGTCGACCACGCGCAGGCTGTCCACGCCGCGGACCCGCAACTCGGAGTCGACGACACGGCCCATCGCGCACGTTCCCACCGGGTGGTAGAGCGTGGTCGTGTTGCGCTCCATGAAGGCGGTGATGCTGGCATCGCCGTCGTCGCCCGGCGCCCCGTAGGCGCCCGTGCTCACCTCGCGCAACGCGGGCTGATCGGCGATCTCCAGACAGCGGCGGATCGCCTTGACCATGGTCGCCCGGTCCTCCTGGCTGAGGAGGTAGTTGTGCAGGATCCGCGGCTTGGCGGTCGGGATCCGCGAGCGCAGCTTGACGAAGCCGGCGCTGGAGGGGCGCAGCAGACACGGAGCGAAGGCCCAGCCGTCGACGAGGATCTCCCCGGCCCCGGCGTCTGGGAACAGGATCGGAATCGTATGGATCTGGATGTCGGGCGAGTCGAGCGCATCGTCGGTGCGAAAGAACCCGCCCGATTCGGCGAAGTTCGAGGTCAGCGGGCCCCGGCCCTCGCTCTGGAGCAGGCTCAGGTTCTCGACCGTTTCGGCGTTGAGCAATGACTCCTCAGCCGTCGTGTACGTGAGCCAGGTCGCGGGATGGTCCTGGAGGCCCTGGCCAACGGGTAGCTCGAGCACCGGCGGCAGGCCGACCAGCTCGAGGTCGGCGGCCGGCCCGATCCCGCTCAGCAACAGGATGTGCGGGCTGCCATAGGCGCCCGCGCTGAGGATCACCTCACGCTCGGCGCGGATCTCCGAAAGCTCGCCCCCGCGATCGATCTCGACCCCCTGGGCGGTGGTCCCGTCGAGCATCAGCCGGTTGACGTGGGCGTCGGTTACGAGATCGAGGTTCGGGCGGCCGAGTACCGGGTGCAGATAGGCGACCGCGGCCGAGCAGCGCATTCCGTTGCGTTGGGTGACCTGATACCAGCCGACGCCGTCCTGCTCGCGGCCGTTGAAGTCCTCGTTGAGCGGGAGCCCGGCCTCCTGGCCGGCGGCGATAAAGGCCTCACAGGTCCGGTAG
>DASXHG010000324.1:0-4601 GCA_036488625.1 Solirubrobacteraceae bacterium
GGTGATCCAGTCGATCTACAAGTCGACCGACCAGATCGGAGCGGTCAGCGGCGCTCAGCGACGACGTCGCTAGCGCGGCGGGATCAGCTTCTGCGTCGGGGTGAACTTGCAGCGCAACAGCGTGCCGATCACCCGCACGCCGTCCAGCGCGGTCAGCTTCTTGCCCTCTTCAGTCGCCCGGGCCCGGTAGTGGACCGGAACTTCGAAGATGCGCTCGCCGCGCTGCACGAGGCGGGCCGTGATCTCGGGTTCGATCGCGAACCCGGCGGCCTGGAGGGGCAGGCTGCGAAAGATGTCGGTCCGGATCATCTTGTGGCAGGTCATGATGTCGTGCAGGTAGACGTTGTAGAGGACGTTGCAGGCCAGCGTGACGCCCTTGTTGCCGAGCACGAACAGGAATGAATGGCTGGTGTAGCCGTCAAAGGCCCGGACGCCGAAGCTGGCGTTGGTGCGTCCGTCGAGCAGCGGGGGCATGAGCAGCCCGAGGTCGGCGGGGTCGTACTCCAGATCGGCATCGAAGATGCAGCAGAAGTCGCCCCTGGCGTGGGTCAGGCCGGTCTGTATGGCCGCGCCCTTGCCCCGGTTGTGTTCGTGCTCAACCAGCCTCACCCGCGGATCCCAGTCGCCGTTGCGGAGGATTTCCCGGGTTCCGTCGGTTGAGCCGTCATCAACGATGATCAGTTCGAAGTCGGTCGGCAGCTCGGTGGCCAGGACCTCGGCGACCGCGCGCTCGACGCGCTCGCGCTCGTTGTAGACGGGCATCAGGATGGACAGCATGGGTGCTCGGATCTCAGTCGGCTAAGGGGGCGTGCCTTCAATTCTTCACGCCCGGGAGGACCGGCGCGATGCTAGCGAACGGACTCGGAATCAGGCAGGATGCCGGGATGGACTACGCCAAGGAGGGTCTCCTCGACGGGCTGGAGGGCGAGGAACGCGACCAGCGCAAGCAGCTGCTCGATCGACTCGGAAACGAGGGCTTCAGCCTGGACGAGCTGCGCCACGCCGTCGAGGAGCACCGGCTGGCCCTGCTGCCGGTCGATCGGGTGCTCGGAGGGACCCATACGGCAAACGAGATCGAGGAACGCACCGGGCTTCCGGCCTCGACGATGATCAATGTCCGGCGCCTGCTCGGCCTGCCCAAGCCCGAGCCCGACGACCGCGTCTTCTCCGATGAGGACATCGAGGCCGCCCGGGCGACCAAGATGTTCCTCGACGCCGGATTCGATGAGGAGCGGATCGTCGAGGTCACCCGCGTCCTCGGTGAGGGCATGGCCCGGCTGGCGGCCACGATCACCGCCTCGTTCGTCGAGACGTTCCTCAAGCCCGGCGACAGCGAGGACGGGGTCGCCCTGCGCTTCGCCGGCCTGGCCGAGGAGCTCACGCCGGCCATGGCCCCGATCCTCACTTCCGGCTTCAAGGCCCATCTGCGCGACAGCGTCCAGCGCGGGATGCTCGGACGCGAGCAGCTCGAGGCCGGGGATGTCGGTAACTCGCAGGACCTGGCGGTCTGCTTCGCCGACCTCGTCGGCTTCACCCGCCTCGGCGGCCAGGTCGAGGTCCGGGAGCTCGGCACCGTGGCCGGGCATCTGGCCCAGACGGCCGTGTCGCTGACCGAACCTCCGGTCCGCCTGATCAAGACGATCGGCGATGCGGCGATGTTCGTCAGCCCCGATCCCGAGCCGCTGATCGGAGTCGCCCTGGATCTGGTCGCGGCCTTCGAGCAGGAGGAGCTACCGAGCCTGCGGGCCGGGATTGCCTTCGGGCCCGCCTTTGTCCGTGCCGGCGATTACTACGGCAACTCGGTCAACCTGGCCAGCCGGGTGACCGGAATCGCGCGTCCGGGCAGCGTTCTGTGCACCAAGGAGGTCCACGACGCGGCCGAGCACAGCTTCTCCTGGTCATCGGCCGGCAAGCACAAGCTCAAGGGGGTCTCCGGCCCCACCCCTCTGTTCCGACCGCGGCGCGAGGAGTCCAAGGACTCCTCCAAGAACGGGGCTAAGAAACCCCGTGGAGATCGATCACAAAAACAAGCGCGGAGTTAGCGGGAATCTTGGGCGGGCTGCCCGCGGCTCCGTAGCCGAGACTGGCCGGGATGATCAGCTCACGCCGGCCGCCGACCTTCATGCCCGGGATCCCCTGCTGCCAGCCCTTGATGACGCCGGAGAGCGGGAGGCTGGTCGGCTGCCCGCTGCCGTCGTTCCAAGAGGCGTCGAACTGCTTGCCGCCCTTGTAGAGGACACCCACGTACTGGACCGTGACTGTCGAGCTTGCCGTGGCCGCCGGCCCGGTGCCCTTGATCAGGTCCTTGACGACCAGCTGCTTGGGGGGCGGGCCGGAGGGCGGCACGACCTTGGGCTTGGTCTTCAGCGCCGCCGGCAGCGGCGTGTTGCTCGTGCTGGTGGCGCTGGCGGATGTCGAGGTGCTGGCCGTTGGGGTGACCGCGGCGGCGGTCTGGCCGCCCCCAGGAGCGAGCTGAACACCGGGTGCGGTCGAGCTGCTTCCGCAGCCGGCGACGGCGGCGCCAAGGGCAATCACGGCAGAGGTCAGAGTTAGGAGCTTTGGCATGCGGTGTCCGAAAGTAGCGAAAAGGGCCGAGAGGCGCGTAAGAGCCTTGAGCAGAATCCGTCAGCCGGCGATGCGCTCGAGCACGTCGGCGTCCACGTCGAAGTTGGCGTGGACCGCGCCAACGTCGTCGGACTCCTCGAGCGTGTCGATCAGCTTCATGAGACGCGCGGCGTCGGATTCCTCCAGCGGGACCCGGGACTTGGGACGCTGGGTCACATCGGCGCTGTCGATCTCGATGTCCGCGGCCGCCAGCGCGTCGCGGACGGCCACCAGGTCGCCGGGGCTGGTGATGATCTCGTAGACGTCCTCGTCACGGACGATGTCCTCGGCCCCGGCGTCGATGGCCACGATCAGGTCGTCCTCGTCATACCGAGAGGCGTCGACGACGATCACCCCCTGCTTGTCGAACAGGTAGGAGACCGAGCCCGGCTCGCCGAGATTGCCGCCGTGCTTGGAGAAGGCGTGGCGCACGTCGGCGCCGGTGCGGTTGCGATTGTCGGTCACGGCCTCGATCAGCAGGGCCACGCCTCCGGGGCCATAGCCCTCGTAGAGCACGGTCTCGAGCTGATCGGCGTCAACGCCCTCGCCCGTGCCCTTGGCGATCGCGCGCTCGATGTTGTCCTTGGGCATGGAGGCGTCGCGGGCCTTCTGGATCGCCAACGCGAGCGATGGATTGCCGTTGGGATCACCCCCGCCCTCGCGGGCGGCCACCGTCACCGCGCGGGCCAGCTTGGTGAAGTGCTGGCCGCGGCGCTGGTCGACGATCGCCTTCTTGTGCTTGATCGAAGCCCACTTCGAATGTCCTGACATCCCTTGTAACTATAGGAACAGGCCCAGCGCCTGGGGATGGCGGCGATACCAGTCGAGGCTGCGGCGCAGCCCCTCATCAAGGTCCACCTGGGGTTGCCAGCCGGTCAGCTCGCGGAGCTTGGCCGGGTCGACCCACTGCCGGTCGATCTCCCCGTGGGGAACGCCCTGACCGCGGATATCGGCGCTCAGCTCGGTGCCCGCCAGCCGGCAGATGGCCGCCACGACGTCGCTCACCCGGTGGGGCCGGCCGCCGCCGGCGTTGAACGCCTCCCCCCTCCCCTCACCGGCCAGCAGCGCGCGCCACAGTGCCAGGTAGGCGGCGGCGGCATCCTCGACGTAGAGAAAGTCACGCTCGGGGGAGCCGTCGGAGCGGATCACCGGCGCCCGGCCCGACAGCACGGCCGCGATCGCTTCGGGTATCAGCCGCGATGGGTTCAGATCTCCGCCCCCGTAGAGGTTGGCAAACCGCGTCACCGCCGCTGGCAGGCCGTAGGTGTGCCAGTAGGCGCGCGTGATCAGATCGGCGGCGGCCTTCGAGACGTCGTAGGGATAGCGCGGGGCCAGGCCCTGATCCTCGGTGTAGGGCAGCCGCTCGGCCGGTCCGTAGGCCTTGTCCGAGGAAGCCACGATCACACTGTCGACCCCCTGGAGCCGGCAGGCGTCAAGCAGAAGCCAGGTCCCGCGGATGTTGGTCTCAAATGTCGCCACCGGCGCGCGGTGGGCCGTGCCGACCAGCGTCTGAGCCGCGAGGTGAAACACGCTGTCGACCTCGTACTCGCTCAGCGCCCGCTCGATAAGCCCTGGGGTACAGATGTCGCCGGGGACCGTGCTGACGCGCTCTCCAAGCCCCATCAGGCCCAGCGCCGTGACCGCGGGCTCGTCGCGGCGTAGCACGACGACCCGGGCGCCCTCGTCGAGCAGCGCCCGGACCAGCCACGAGCCCAGCAGTCCGTGGGCGCCGGTCACCAGCACCGAGCGGTCTTCTAACCGGATCGCCTGCGCGGCGGAGGTCACGGCCACAGCTTCCACGGCGCCTGGCCGGTGCTCCACAGATCATCGAGCGTGACCGCGTCCTTGTAGGTGTCCATGCAGTCCCAGAATCCCTCGTGCCGGTAGGCCCGGAGCTGGCCGGCGCTGGCCAGCCGGGCCAGCGGGTCGCGCTCAAGGATGGTCTCGGGCCCGAGCAGTTCGAGCACCTCAGTGTCTACGCAGAAGAAGCCGCCGTT
>DASXHG010000335.1:0-3006 GCA_036488625.1 Solirubrobacteraceae bacterium
TGCGCACGTCGTTGAGCTCGCGACGTTCGCTCTCCAGCCACGTCGCCCGGGCACCCGGCAGCAGTCCCCGGCTGGCAATGTTGAGCGGGACCTGGGCCAGCGCCCACGCACGGCGGGCGTCACCCGTATCCAGAGCCGCCAGCGCGCGCTCAACGTGGGTTGCCGCCGCCTCGACGTCGATCCATACCGGTTCCGGGAACTCGAGCACGAGCTCGTCGCGGCCGACCAGGATGTCGGTCCCCATTGACGAGCGCAGCCGCGAGAGCAGCGTGCGCAGCGCGGCATCCTGGGAACGGGGGGCGTTGAGCGGCCACAGCGCTCCGATCAGCTCCTCCCGCCCCACCGGACGCTGGCGGGCCAGGACCAGGTAGGCGAGCAGCAGACGGACCTGCCGGCCGCGCAGTGAGCCCGCCAGCTCGGCGCCATCGACCTCGACCGACAGGCGCCCGCAGAGCTGGATTCGAGTCTTGTCACTCGTCCCACCAGGTTCTGGCAACGTTTCGGAAACGTATCGCCAACGCGACTCCGGCACTGTCTCCACCGTGGCACCGGGGCCACAAGACCCGCGAGGGACGCCGATTGGCTATCTCAACGGTCAACTACCAGACAGCCGTCTTATTCGGAGACCGATGACCCCGAGTAGTGAAGGGCCCAGCCGGATTGCTTACTGTGAGTGCGGGGCGCAACTCACGGGACGCTCTGAGCATGAGCTCTTCGAGGCGGCACAGCAGCACCTCGCACATCACCACCCGCAGCTCCTGGGGGCGCTGGGGCTGGACGTGGTGGCTCAGATGGCCGAGGAACGTCCGGGGGCATGAACGCCTGCGGCGGACGGCGCGCAGACCGCCGTCCGCCAAGGCGTTCGATTTAGGGCGTTCAGCTTCCGCACCGGCCGGTGCCGACGGCGGGTCCGTGGGCGTGGGCCAGCTGGGTGCGGACGATCGAATTGGGGACGGCGAAGCCACCCGGCCGGGGTGCCGTCGTCAGGGCCGCAAACACCGTGGCCAGCACCCGCCCGTGGGCGTCGACCAGCGGACCGCCGGAGTTTCCGGGCCGCACCCGTCCTCGCAGAGCGGTGATCGTGCGTTCCACGTGACCCACGCCGTAGGCGTTCTCAGTACTCACCGACTCGGTCTGGCCGACTCGCCCCGGCTCGGCGTCGAACGGGCCGTCGAGCGGGTAGCCGAGAATCGCCACCGACGTTCCGACCGGGGCCGTCGGGGCGATCGGCAGCGCGGGCAGGCCCAGGCCGTGGACGCGCAGTACGGCCAGATCGTCGTGGACATCGAAGGCGACCACCGTTCCCGGAATGCCCGGCCCGACGCCGCCGACCTGCACCGCCGTGTCGGTCTCACCCGCGACCACGTGGGCGTTGGTCACGACGATCCCCGGCTGGGCGACCCAGCCGCTCCCCTCGACGCCCAGGCCGCAGGCGGTCCCGAACACCCGCACGACGCTGCGGTGCGCGGCGCGGATGGCGGGATTGGCGAGGATCCGCCGCGTCGGGGCCGACACGCTCGCGGCCGGCCCGTGGACCGACGGCAGCGGATCGATCCGGGCCAGAACGTCCAGGATCGGCCCCGATGGCGGCAGCAGCGCATTGAGCTCCCGCAGGATGGCCGAGCGCTGGATGTCCTGGCGCAGGTGCACGGAACCTGAGGACTGCAGGGCGACCGCCCCGATCACCCAGGCCACGCCGAGCGCCACGCACGCGGTCAGGGCCGCACCGAGCAGCCCGTCGATGGTCTGGAGCCCGGGTAGCCGCAGGGCCCTGCGCGCCCGCGCCCCGATGCCCTCGAGTCCGCTGGCCATCACTCCCCCGGCCAGCAGGGCACCGAGCAGCCCGAACAGGGGCGCGTACTGCGAGCGCGACCCGTGGTCCAAGAGCAGCGGCGCCACGCGGGTCCCGATGAAGGCTCCGATCGCGAACCCGGCCAGCGAAAGCGCGCCGACGATGAAGCCCTGGACGTAGCCGTAGATGGCGAGCAGGACGGTAAAGGCGACGATCAACCAGTCGACGCTCGTCATGGCCAGAGACTACGTAATGGGGGCCGATCGGCGATCACCCGCCTCTCCATCCCGTACCGTTCCGAGATGAGGTGGTAGACGGCGGGCTTCTGGCGGCGCGCGGGGCGCATAGCGCACGACGAACGGTGCGGCGCAGACGGCTGCTCAGACACGGAGCTCCGCTGCTCGTGCTGGCCATCATCGCCTTTGTCGTGGGCGCGATCGTCGGCGCGGGTCCCGGGGGCGCCGAGCGCGCCCTCGCCAGCCGCTACGTGCGGGCGTGGAGCAAGGGTGACTTCGCCCAGATGTACAGCCTGCTCGACCGGGCCTCCCAGCGCCGCGTACCCCGCGCCGTGTTCGCGCAGGAGCTCCACACCACCGGCGCCACCGCTACGCTTTTGTCGCTGCATCCCGGGCGGGTGCTCGGGCCGTACGGGGACACGGTCGACGTGCGCACTCGCGTGCAAACGCGGATCTGGGGCACCCTGAGCGAGACGCTGGTGCTCCCGTTCAGCGGCAGCGGTTCTGACGCTCACGTGCATCTGGCGCCCGAGTTGCTGTTCCCGGGGCTGCGCGGCGACGAGCGGCTGCGGCGCACCGTCACCCTGCCCGCCCGGGCCACCCTCCTGGCCGCGGATGGAACCCCACTGGCCGCGGGCCCGACTCGCAGCTCACCGATTCCTCAGGTCGCCGGACAGATCGTGGGCACTCTAGGTCCGATTCCGGCCGCACTGGCTGACCAGTACCCGGCCCGGGGCTATCCCCCCAACGCCCACGTCGGGCTTGACGGCTTGGAGAGGATCTTCGAGGCCCGGCTCGCCGGAACCTTCGGCGGACGCCTGCTGGCCGGCCACCGGGTGCTGGCCTCGGCGGCGCCGATCCGGTCCGGAGCGGTGAAGACGACCATCTCCCCGGCGCTCGAGAGCGCGGCCATCGCGGCGCTCGGCGGCTCCTACGCCGGCATGGCAGTCCTCAACCCACGCACCGGCGCCGTCCTCG
>DASXHG010000369.1:0-2888 GCA_036488625.1 Solirubrobacteraceae bacterium
ATGACCACGGTCGTGTTGGCGTAGGGCGTCAGCTGGTCGTAGATCAGCTTCGCCCAATCGGCATCGCCCAAGGCCACGGCGACGTCGGCCAGGATCGTCATGGCGATCATCCAGTCGCCGTCGAGCGGGATATCGGCGAAGCCCTGGTCAGCCATCCCGGCCAGCTCAGCCCGGGCCTCCTCGCGCCGGCCGGCCTCGGTCAGCAGCAGGCCGAGCACCGCCCGCCACGCCGGACGGTGGGGGTTGTTGCGGACCAGCTCCCGGGCCGGTCCCTCGAGCTCGGCGAGACGGTTCTGCTCGCGGCGAATGGCCAGCAACTGGATCGAGTAGTACTGCGGGGCCGTGATGCCCTCGGCCCGGATCCCTGACGACAGGGCCTCGCTGGCCAGCCGGTCGGCCGTCGTCAAGTGCCCGGCCAGCAGCGCACGCATCGCGCGCCAGACCGCCGCCTGCCATGTGAACAGGGGCTGGCGCAGCTGCCGCGCGCCGGCCGTGAAAGCCTCGATCTGGGCCTCGACGCCGGCCCGGTCACCCGCCTCGAGCAGGTCGACCACGAGCCACGCGTGACCCTGGAGGGTCAAATCGATGTCGCCCGCCTCGCGGGCGGCGCGCAGGATCTGGGTGGAGTCGGCCAGCCGCCGTTCGAGGTGGCCCGGGCCCCAGTAGGCGCGTCGCCGCGCCGCGGCGGCCAGGGCCGCGGCCAGCGGGTCGCCGAGCTGCGCGGCGACGACGGTGGCCTCCGCGGCCAGGCGGCGCATGTGCTCGCGGCGCTCGGAGTAGTAGAGCGCCGCCGCGAGCCGGGTGAGCAGCAGGACGCGGGTCACCGACGGTTCGGTCGGCGTGTTGTCCAGAGCCTGCTCGAGCATGGCGATCAGCTCCTCGTCGATCACGCCCGGTGGCTGGACGTGGCGCCGGGAGGCGCCGATCGCCGCCCGCGCCATCGCGCCCCAGTCACCGAGCTCGGCGGCGATCGCCGCCGCCTCGCGGAACACGCTCCACGCGCGGGGACGCTCGCCGCTGCGCACCAGGGCCTCGCCCAGGTCAAGCAACAGCCGGCAACGTTGCTCGAGATCCTCGGGGTGGAAGCGGGCCAGCATCTCCAGCGCCGCCGCGTAGTGCTCGGCCGCCTGCTCGTGGGCGAGCATCCGGGTGGCCTCGTCACTGGCCTGCAGCGCATAGCGGATGGCGCGGTCGGCGTCCTCCGGCTGCGCGGCCTGGGTGAAGTGATGGGCCAGGGTGTTGGCGTGACGCTGGGGACCTACGGCCTCCACGGCCAGACCGATGCGGCGGTGGATCCGTGCCCGCCGAGGACGGGACATGCCCTCATAGAGGGTTTCGCGAATCAGCGCGTGGGCGAAGGCGTAGCTCCCACGCGGTTGGGAAGCTTCGTCGATCAACCCGGCCTCGAGCCCCTCCTCGAGCCCGGCCAGGTAACGATCCTCATCCAGACCGACCACGCGTTCGAGCAGCCCGGCGTCAAAGTCGCGGCCGATCACCGCGGCCACCCGCAGTGACTCCAGCGCATCGGGACTGAGGCGCTCGAGCCGGCGCGAGATCACGTCGCGAACGTCGTCGGGCACGCCCAGCTGGGCCAGATCTGCCGCCCGCGCTCCGAGCGGCGAGATGCCGGAATCCTCGAGGTTGCGAAGGATCTCCTCGATGAAGAACGGATTGCCCTCGGTCTCGATGTGCAGCGCATGAACGAAATCCTCGTCCGGTGCCCGGCCCAGGCGGAGGCCGACCAGGCGGGCGGTATCGCGCTCCGGAAGCCCCGCGACGTCGATCTGCTGCACAAGCCGCTCGTGACGAAGGCCGGTCATGGCCGACGCGAAGCTCTCGCTCCACGGTTCAGTGCCCCGGTTGGCGCCGATGATCGACAGCGGGGCTGTCGGCTGGGCTCGAGCCAGATGGCGGAGCAGCATGAGTGTGGGGCGGTCGGACCATTGGAGGTCGTCGAGCACGATCAGGACGGGCCGCTGGGTCGAGAGCTCTCCGAGCAGCCCGGCCACGGACTCGAACAGGCGGTAGCGCTCGGTTTCCGCGTCACCGGCGTCGGTCGCCGGCAGCTCGGGCAGGCGCCGCCGCAGCGCGGGCACGAGTCGCGCCAGTTCGGCGCCGTGGCCCCGCGCGGCGGCGCGAAGCTCCTCAAGGGGGGCGTTTGTGACGTAGTGGCCGAGGGCTTCGAGGAAGGGCTGGAAGGGCACCAACGTCTCCTCGGGCGAGCGACCGGCCAGGACGAGCGTCCCTCCGGCGTGGCTGCGCGAGGCGACCTCGGCCATCAGCCGGGTCTTCCCCACGCCGGGGTCGCCGCTGAGCAGCAGGACGCGCTCGGTCGGGGTGCCGTCGCGGATCGCGGTCAACCAGCGCTCGACCTCGCTTATTTCGGCGACGCGACCGATCATGCTCGGGGCCGCCCGCGCGCGCAGCTCATCGGGCAGCGGGATGGCCGATCCGGCGGCCGTAGCCGGCCCTGGGCCGGGGGCAGGTGTCCCGGCCTCCTTGCCGGGACGCAGCAGCCTCGCGTGAGCCCGCAGGGCCTCGGGGGACGGGGCGGTGCCGAGCTCGTCCCGGAGCAGGCTCCGCAGGCGCTCGAAGATCCTCAGGGCCTCGGCGACGTTGCCCTGGACGCGCAGGGCGTGCATGAGCAGCACGTAGCCCGACTCCCGGTAGGGCTCGGCCTCGATCAGCGAGCGGGCGGCGCGCTCGACGGAGGAGAGCTGGGTCCCGCCCAGCGCCAGTCCGGCGCGCCCGATGATCTCCAGCGCCTGCATACGCACGTCGTTGAGCTCGCGACGTTCGCTCTCCAGCCACGTCGCCCGGGCACCCGGCAGCAGTCCCCGGCTGGCAATGTTGAGCGGGACCTGGGCCAGCGCCCACGCACGGCGGGC
>DASXHG010000400.1:0-1943 GCA_036488625.1 Solirubrobacteraceae bacterium
TCGGCGCTGGCGCCGGGCGTGAATGCGCTCAAGACCTACGATCCGCCGCTGTCGGCGATCGAGGGTCTGGCCATCACCGGAGTCAGCCGCCGCGGCAAGCTGTTCCAGATCGGGTTCGAGGGCGACCTGGTGATGCTGATCCACCTGATGTCGGCTGGCCGGCTGCAGCTGTTTGACACGCGCGCCTCGCTGCGTGATCGGACCTCCCGGCTCCTGCTCCGCCTCGAGGATGGTCGCGAGTTGCGCCTGCGCGAGTTCGGTACCAAGCAGGCGGCCTGGGTCAAGCTCCTGCGCCCCGACGCGCTCGCGGAGGAGGAGACCCTGGCCACCTACGGACCCGAGGCCTGGCCGGACCCCCCGCCGCTGAAGCCGCTCCTGAACGCCGCCCGGCCTCTACACGGGATGCTGCGCGACCAACGCGTCCTGGCCGGAATCGGCCGCTCGTGGGTGGACGAGATTCTTCACACGGCCAAGCTCTCACCGTTCAAGCGCGGGTCTGAGCTCACCGACGAGGAAGCCGAGCGCCTGCGCAGGGCGATCGTCGACCGCCTCGGAGAGGCGATCGCGCATTACGAGCAGACCGTGGCCCTGCCGATCCCCGACAAGCTGCCCATGCCCCTGGCCGTCCACCGCCACAACGGTGAGCCGTGTCCCCGCTGCGGCGACACGCTGGAGGCGGTCTTCTACGAGGACTACGTCATGTGTTACTGCCCGACGTGTCAGACGGATGGGAAACTGCTCAAGGATCGCCGACTGTCTCGCCTGCTGAAGTAGCCGCGGTCAATCGCCGCCCAACAACGCCGCGAGCGTCAACCCGCCCGCCACTGATTCCGGCCGCTCGTCGGTCACCTCCGATCCCGGGCGCGCGTACTCATCACGCCGCTTGATCAAGAGCCAGCGCGAGCCCGTGCGCTGCAGGGCGTAACCGCCGGTCAGCTTCTCGCCGTGGAGGAAGAACATGGCGTGACCGCGCTCGAGCGCCCCGGGCCAGGCCACCCGTCCGCGACGCTCGTATGAGCCCCGGTCCCAGATCAGGGCCGCGCCCCGATCGGTCCGACCCTCGACGTCGTTCTCCCCGAGCCCGTGGTCTTCGCCCTGCTTGGCGAACCGCTTGACCGAAGGATCCAGGGAAGGGCCCTTGGGCAGCACCCAACTCCGCATCACGCCGTCGACCTCGAGCCACAGCTCGTAATGATGGCCGTCGTCCTGAGCCTCGCGGATCACAAATGCGCCGGCCGGGACTCCGCGGATCGCGAACTGCTCGTGTCCCTCGAACTTGACCCCCGGTCGCGCGAGCTCCCTGGCCTCCGGACGCGCCTGCAGCCACCCGGCCAGCCGCTCGAGATCTGAGTGGTCTCCCTCGGCATGGATCTCAAGCGTGTCGGCGTTGGACAGCATCACCCAGCCCCGGAGGTTCAGGGCCAGCGCCTGATCGCGGGTTGCCGCCCAAAGCGACGGGTCGTGTACGTCGCCCGAGAACCGCATCCGCTCCGCCGAGTCGCCGCCCACGCCCCTGATTATCGCCCCCGGAGGCCCGGTTAGGATGGGCGTGCTGAGCGTCGAGCTCCGCCACCCGACAACAGCGTCCCGCCGAGTGCCGGCCGGTGTGGTCGAGCTGCACGGTCTCCCGTTCTGATCCGCGGCTACGCTAACGAACATGGACCTCAGCCCCGGAGACACCGCCCCCGACTTCACGCTCCCCGATCAGGAGGGCCACGAGGTCTCGCTGTCCGGGCTGCACGGTCAGAACGTCGTCCTCTACTTCTATCCCAAGGCCGACACTCCGGGGTGCACAACCCAGGCCTGCGGCGTGCGAGACCATCAGGCCGACTACGCGAGTGCCGATGCGGTCGTCCTGGGGGTCTCGCCGGATCAGGTCAAGGCGGTGAGCAAGTTCGATCAGAAGTACGGGCTTGGCTTCCCGCTGTTGGCCGACTCTGACC
>DASXHG010000446.1:0-3786 GCA_036488625.1 Solirubrobacteraceae bacterium
TCGTCGGACCGGCGATCCGCCTCGGCGGCCAGCTCGTCCGGCCTCACGACGTGCGCGTGATCCGCGATCGCGCGCAGGACAGCATCGAAGCGCGGGTGGCCCGCATCGTGCCGCTCGGGTTCGAGGTTCGGCTCGAGCTGACGCTGGCCGACGGGACTCAGGCGCGGGCGCAGCTGACCCGCGCCGAGGCGGCCGAGCTCGGGCTGAGCACCGGGGACATCGTCTACGTGCGGCCTCCTGACGGGGTGCCGATCGGCGATTCGCTGCGGGGCAACGTCGAGGCGGCCGAGCTCAGCCCGGCCAGCGAACCGCTCAGCGCGTAACCCACGCCCCCGGGTCCTCGGTGAGGCCCTCGACGGAGGCGGGAAGGGTGTCGTTGGCGATGTCGGCGATCGTGACCTGCTCGACGACCCGGCGCAGGTTGGCCCGCACGGCGATCCAGACGCGGGGCAGCGCGCTGGCCGCCCCGGCGTAGTCGGCTTCCTCGGGCGGCCCGCCGCGCACGCTGGCCAGCGGGCCCTCCACGGCCCGGATCACGTCGGCCACGGTCAGTTCCGTCGCCGGCTTGGCCAGGCGGAAGCCACCCTCGGCACCCCGGTGGCTGCGGACCAGACCCGCGTGGCGCAGCTCGCCGAGGATGTTCTCGAGGAAGTTGAGCGGGATGCCCTGGGCGTTGGAGATCCGCTCGGCCTTGACCGGCTTCTCGTCTGAGGCCGCGGCGAGTTCCACGACCGCGCGGACGGCGTAGTCAGCTTTGGCCGAAATCCTCATCCTGGCCGCGTACCCTACGCGTTGGCCGGACTGAAACCGTACGCCTCGGCCAGTTCGGGGTCCTTCTCGGCCAGCATCTCGGCCAGATCGACCATCACCTTGCACTGCTTCCAGGTCGCGTCGTCCTGCATCTTGCCGTCGATCATGTGGACTCCGCGGCCGTCCGGGATCGCCTCCAGCACCTTCTTGGCGAACAGGACCTCGTCCGGATCGGGGCTGAACACCTTCTTGGCGATGTCGATCTGCACGGGATGAAGCGACCACGCCCCGACGCACCCGAGCAGAAACGCGGCCCGGAACTGCGTCTCACACCCGAGCACGTCCTTGATGTCGCCGAACGGCCCGTAGAAGGGGAGGATGCCCGCCGACGTGCAGGCGTCGACCATGCGGGCGATGGAGTAATGCCACGGGTCCTGCTGGTAGCTGGGGCGTGGCGCCTCGAAGTCGTTGGGGTCGGGGTCCTCGATCGACCGGTAGCCGGGGTGGCCGCCGCCGACGCGCGTCGTCTTCATGCGGCGCGAGGCGGCGAGGTCGGCCGGACCGAAGCTCATGCCCTGCATGCGAGGGCTGGCCGACGCGATCTCCTCGACGTTGATCATCCCCAGGCCGGTCTCGAGCAGCGCGTGGACCAGGATCGGCCGGTCCAGGCCGGCCTTGGCCTCCAGCTGGGCCAGCAGGCGATCGATGTAGTGGATGTCCCACGCCCCCTCGACCTTGGGGAGCATGATCACCGACAGGCGATCGCCGATCTCCGAGACGAGCGTCTCGAGGTCGTCCAGGATCCAGGGCGACTCGAGGCTGTTGACCCGGGTCCAGAGCTGCGTGTCGCCGAGCGACATCTCCTTACCGACGCGCACGAGCCCGGCGCGAGCCGCCTCCTTGCGGTCGACGGGGACCGCGTCCTCGAGGTTGCCGAGCAGGATGTCGACCGTGGGCGCGATGTCGGGCACCTTGGCGACCATCTTCTCGTTGGAGAAGTCGAGGAAGTGGATCATCCGCGAGGGCTTGAAGGGGATCTCGAGGATGGGATCGGGGGCGCCTATGGCCAGCGGCTTGGCGAAGTCGCGGGGGTTTCGCACGGGGGAGTCTCCTGGTCGGTTTCGGGTCCAACGGTATCGGGACAGCGGGCCCATCTGATGTCTTGCCCGAACATACGTGCCCGCCCCGAGCGCGGCCTACTGGCATTCTCCAGGGCGCGAATACGAACCAGGAGCCCCCTCTACATGCCCGAAATCGAAACCGAACAGGCCGCCCGCGAAGCATCGGGCGCCCACCCCTACGGCCGCTACCTCGAAGAGTTCGAGGTCGGCGCGGTCTACAAGCACTGGCCGGCCAAGACGGTGACCGAGTCCGACGATCACCTGTTCTGCCTGCTGACCATGAACCACCACCCGTTGCACATCAACGACGTCTACGCCAAGAACTCGCAGCAGGGCCGCAACGTCGTGGTCGGGCCGCTGGTCTACTCGCTGGCGCTGGGGATGAGTGTCTCCGACGTCAGCGGCAAGGCGATCGCCAACCTGGCCACGGAGGAGCTCAGGCACCCGGCGCCGGTGTTTCACGGAGACACGCTGTTCTGCGAGTCAGAGGTCCTCGAGGTGCGTGAATCGAAGTCCAAGCCCGATCGCGGCACGGTCCGCGTGCACACCCGCGTCCTCAACCAGGACGGGGTTCTGGTGGCCGAATTCAAGCGTTTGGTGCTGGTTCCGCGCAAGCAGGCGGGATAGACAACGTTTCCACCGGTTTCCAGCAAAAGGAGCCACTTTGTGAGCACTTTGTGTACTCCACCGGTAGGCTTGAGAGAGCACCGACCGCGTCAAGGAGTTGCCCGAGAACATGGCCCATACCGCACCGAAGCACCAAGCGATGACCAATCACCCCCGGCTCCGAGCCTGGGTGGAGGAGGTCGCCGGGCTGACCCAGCCAGACGACATTCATTGGTGCGACGGCTCGGCTGAGGAATACGACCAGCTCGCGCAGACGCTGATCGACGCCGGCACGTTCGAGCGGCTCTCGGACGCCAAGCGCCCGGGTTCCTATCTCGCCCTGTCCGATCCGGCCGATGTCGCGCGCGTCGAGGACCGGACGTTCATCTGCTCCGAGGATGAGGCCGACGCCGGACCGACCAACAACTGGCGCGACCCGGCGGAGATGCGCGAGCTCATGAATGACCTGTTCAAGGGCTCGATGCGCGGCCGGACGATGTACGTGGTCCCGTTCTCGATGGGCCCGCTGGGATCGCCCATCTCCTATATCGGCGTGCAGCTGACCGACTCGCCCTATGTCGCCGCCTCGATGAGGATCATGACCCGCATGGGCCAGGCTGCGCTCGACGTCCTGGGTGACGAGGGCGATTTCGTGCCCTGCCTGCACTCCGTCGGAGCGCCGCTGGACTCACCAGGCGCACAGGACGTGCCCTGGCCCTGTAACGCCGACAACAAGTACATCGTCCATTTCCCGGAGACCAAGGAGATCTGGTCCTTCGGCTCCGGCTACGGCGGCAACGCCCTGCTGGGTAAGAAATGCTTCGCGCTGCGGATCGCCTCGGTCATGGCCCGCGAGGAGGGCTGGATGGCCGAGCACATGCTGATCCTCAAGCTCACCTCCCCGGAGGACGCGGTCAAGTACATTGCCGGCGCCTTCCCCAGCGCCTGCGGCAAGACGAATCTGTCGATGATGATCCCCACCCTTCCGGGCTGGAAGGTGGAGACGATCGGGGACGACATCGCGTGGATGAAGTTCGGTTCCGACGGGCGCCTGTATGCCGTCAATCCCGAGGCCGGGTTCTTCGGTGTCGCTCCGGGCACCGGCGCGCTGACCAACCCCAACGCGGTTGACATGGTGTCTGAGAACACCGTCTTCACCAACTGCGCCAAAACCGATGACGGCGACGTCTGGTGGGAGGGTCTGACCGGCGACAAGCCCGCGCACGCGATCGACTGGCGGGGCAACGAATGGACGCCCGAGGCCGACACGCCCGCCGCCCATCCCAACGCTCGCTTCACCGTCCCGGCC
>DASXHG010000450.1:0-1523 GCA_036488625.1 Solirubrobacteraceae bacterium
ATCGCGTACGACGCGCTGCACGACGCCGACCTGACCAAGCCGATCCTGGCCGCCATCGCGGCCGACGCGAGCGTCGGCACGCTCCGGATGCACAAGATCGAGGGCGCGGTCTTCGAGACCGGGCTCGACAGCCTCGTCCTCACCGGCGAGCAGTCCAACACCAGCCTGGTCTTCGGGGAGGAGTCGATACTCAAGGTCTTCCGCAGGCTCTCCCCCGGGCCCAACCCGGACCTCGAGGTCACCACCGCGCTCCATCGCCTCGGCTCGTCGCAGGTGGCCGAGCCCCTCGGCTGGATCGAGACCAGGCTGGAGGGCGTGCCCACGCACCTGGCGATCCTGTCGAGGTACCTGCGGCTGGCCAGCGACGGCTGGTCGCTGGCCGCGACCAGCGTGCGGGACCTGTACGCGAGCACCGACATGCGGGCGGCCGACGTCGGCGGCGACTTCGCCGGCGAGTCGCGCCGCCTCGGCATCGCCACCGCCCAGATCCACGCCGACCTGGCGGCCGCCTTCGGCACCGACGAGCTGGGCGCGGCCGCGGTCAGCGAGCTGACCGAGCGGATGTTCCGCAAGCTCGACCTCGCCTCCGCCGCGGTACCTGAGCTCGCCAAGCACGCCGACATGATCGGCGACGCCTACGCCGAGTTCGCCAAGCTCAAGGGCCCGTTCCCGGTGCAACGGGTGCACGGCGACTATCACCTCGGCCAGGTGCTGCGGACCGAGACCGGCTGGGTCGTCCTCGACTTCGAGGGCGAGCCCGCCACCCCGCTGGCGCAGCGCCGCGCCCGCTCGTCGGCGCTGCGGGACGTCGCCGGGATGCTCCGCTCGTTCGACTACGCCGCCCGCCACCAGCTCATCGGCCATCCCGACCAGGCCGCGCGGGGCGACGTCGCGCGTGACTGGGTGCGCAGGAACACCGGCGCGTTCTGCGCCGGCTACGCCGAGGGCGGCGGGCTCGACCCGACCGCCAACCGGGTTCTGCTGCGCGCGCTGCAGCTGGACAAGGCCGTCTACGAAGTGCTCTACGAGGCCAGGCACCGACCGTCCTGGCTGTCCATCCCGCTTGATTCACTGGCAGAGTTCTAAGTGCTATCGAAGAATGAAATGATCTCGCTCGGCGAGATCGAACGGATCGTCGCCGGTCAACACCATGACCCGCACTCCGTTCTCGGCGCCCACCCTGGCCCGGCCGGCGTGACGATTCGCGCCCTCCGCCCGCTTGCCACCGAAGTCACAGCCGTGCTACCCGACGGCAGCCGCTACCCGATGGCCCACCGCCACCAGGGTGTCTTCGAGGTGACGGTGCCAGAGTCGGCCGGGCCCGTTCGAGATTACGAACTTGAAGTTCGATACGTGAACGGCGAGCCCCGGTTGCAGGACGACCCCTACCGGTACCTCCCCACGCTGGGCGAGATCGACCTGCACCTGATCGGCGAGGGCAGGCACGAGCAGCTCTGGCGCGCGCTCGGCGCGCGGCCGTCCGAGACCGGCACCGCGTTCGCGGTCTGGGCGCCGAACGCGCG
>DASXHG010000458.1:0-6232 GCA_036488625.1 Solirubrobacteraceae bacterium
GAGATCCGCCTCGCGCTGCTCGAGGCCGACGTGAACTTCAAGGTCGTCAAGACGTTCACGAGCGCGGTGAAGGAGCGGGCGCTCGGCTCCGACATCATCGGGCAGCTGAATCCCGGTCAGCAGGTGGTCAAGATCGTCTCCGACGAGCTGACCGAGCTGATGGGCGGCGCCGCTCGCGACCTGTCGTTCTCGCCCCGCCCGCCGACCGTGGTTCTGATGGCCGGCCTGCAGGGCTCCGGTAAGACGACGGCGACGGCCAAGCTGGCCCGCTACCTGCGCGAGGAACACTCGTCATCGGTGGCCGTGGCCGCCTGCGACGTCTATCGCCCGGCGGCCGTCGAACAGCTGGTCAAGGTCGGCGGGCAGGCCGGCGCAGCCGTTTACGAGCAGGGCACCGACCGCAACCCGGTCGAGATCGCCCGCTGGGCGCTGGACCGGGCCAAGCAGGAGGGTAAGGACGTCCTGATCGTCGACACCAGTGGACGCCTGCACGTCGACGAGGAGCTGATGGCCGAGCTGGCCGAGATCAAGAAGGCGGTCAAGCCGACCGACGTGCTGCTCGTGGTGGACGCCATGACCGGCCAGGACGCGGTCAACGTCGCTGAGCAGTTCTCGGCCGTAGTCGACTTCGACGGCGTGGTCATGACCAAGCTCGACGGCGACGCCCGCGGCGGCGCCGCGTTGTCGGTCAAGGCGATCACCGGCAAGCCGATCATGTTCGCCTCCACGGGCGAGAAGCTCGACCAGTTCGAGCGCTTCCATCCCGACCGGATGTCACAGCGCATCCTCGGTATGGGCGACGTGATGACCCTGATCGAGAAGGCCCAGGGCAGCTACGACCAGCAGCAGGCGGCGGAGCTCGAACGCAAGCTGCGCAAGTCTGAGTTCGGGCTCGATGACTTCCTGGACCAGATGCGCCAGGTCCGTCGCCTCGGGCCGCTGCAGTCTCTGCTGGGCATGATCCCCGGGTTGGGCAAGGAGCTGCGCGGGGTCAAGCTCGACGAGCGCGAGTTCGATCGCCTGCAGGCGATCATCCTCTCGATGACCCCCGAGGAGCGACGTCATCCCGAGCTCATCAAGGGCTCTCGGCGCCTGCGCATCGCCCGCGGCTCGGGGACCAACGTCCAGGCGGTCAAGCAGCTCATCAAGCAGTTCGAGCAGATGCGCAAGGTCATGAGGTCGGTGTCCCAGGGGCGGATGCCCGATCTTGGCGCGCTTCTCCGCTAGCCACCGGCTCGGCTCTTCCGCTCGGTTTCGCGGCGGCCCGCGAGCGTCGTCGCGCCGGGCACGCTAACCTCGCACGTCGCATGGCAGTCAAACTTCGCCTAACCCGCATTGGCGGGCGCAAGAACCCGATTTGGAGGGTCGTCGTCGCCGACGGGCGCTCCAAGCGTGACGGACGCGTCATCGAGACCGTTGGGCACTACAACGCCCAGACCGATCCGTCCACGATCGTGCTCGATGAGGAGCGCATCCGGGACTGGCTGTCCCGTGGCGCTCAGCCGAGCGAGACGGTCCGAAAGCTCCTGCGCACCCAGAACATCTCCTGAGGTCCTCGTGAGGGAGTTGCTCGAGTACCTGGCCAAGGGGCTCGTCGAGCACCCGGACGAGGTCCGCATCAACGAGGTGCAGGAGGATGACGGCACGCTCGTCCTCGAGCTGTCGGTCGCCGACGACGACTACGGCAGCGTGATCGGACGCGGGGGCCGCACCGCCGGCGCTCTGCGGACGGTCATCAAGGCCGCCGCCGCCAAGGACCGGCGGCGCGTCTTCGTCGACATCGTCGACGCTTGAGCGATCCGCGGAGGTGGCTGCGGGCGGGCCGGGTGGGGCGCCCCCACGGCCTGGACGGAAGCTTTCATGTCATCGAGCCGGTCGCCCATCTACTTGACGAGGGGACGATCGTCAACGTCGGCGGTCAGGACCAGCGTGTGGACCGCCGGGCGGGATTCGACGCGCGGCCGATCATCCGGCTGGAGGGTTTCTCCGAGCGCGCCGCGGCCGATGCCCTCCGCGGTCAGGAGCTGCTGGTGGCGCGTGAGACGGCGCCCGAGCTCGACGAGGATGAATGGTGGGTGACCGACCTCGAGGGCTGCGCGGTCAGCGACGGCTCGACCGCGGTCGGCGTGGTCGCCCAGGTGCTGGAGCTGCCGTCCTGTGAGGTCCTGGAGGTCGCGCGGGAGGAGCAGCCTCCGCTGCTCGTGCCCCTGATTCGCGACGCCGTGCGCGCGGTGGACGTCGACGCGCGCCGGATCGACATCGACCTCCAGTTTCTGGGCGAATTGTCCGCAGACTGATGGCGTGAGGGAAGGGCCGATGCAGATCGACATCTTCACCCTGTTCCCGGAGGCCTTCGCCTGGTTCGCGAGCCAGCGCCACGTTGTCAACGCGCGCGATCTCGGTCATCAGGTCGGCTTCGTTAATTACCGCGAGCACACCCCCCTCAGTGGCGGCCAGGTCGACGACACGCCGTTCGGCGGTGGGGCCGGGATGGTGCTCCGGGTCGATGTCGTCGAAGCGGCGCTCCGGGCCCGGTACGGCGAGGATCCGGTCAAGCGCCGGGAGCACGCCCGCGTGATCGCCCTCGACGCCGCCGGGCGCCAGCTTGACGACGGCCTTGTCGACGAGCTGGCCGCCGAGCCCTCGTTGACCTTGCTGTGCGGGCGCTACGAGGGGTTTGACGAGCGCATCGTCGAGCACTTCGCCACTGACCGGGTGTCGATCGGCCCCTATGTACTGGCCGGCGGCGAGCTCCCGGCGATGGTCCTCAGCGACGCCGTCCTGCGCAAGCTGCCGGGCGCGCTCGGCCACGTCGATTCAGCCATCGAAGAGTCGTTCAGCGCGGCGCTCGAGGGCGGCCCGGAGTACCCGCACTACACCCGCCCGGCCGAGCATCGTGGCTGGCCGGTGCCGCCGATCCTGCTCTCCGGCCATCACGCCCAGATCAAACAGTGGCGGCTGGAGCAGAGCCGCCGGCGCAGGGGCTCTGAGGGCGGTTACGAGGGCGGCGCCCTGCCCCCCGGAGAACGTCCGCTACCACAGGCGGCCGCATGGCGGGTAGGCGCGGTGGCGCCCTGTACCAGCCGGAATCTTCCCCGCGCAGAACCGCTCGTCATGCGAAACGCGGGTCTTCGCACGACTATGAGCACACTCATCGACAGCCTCGAGCGCACGCAGCTTCGCCGCGTCCCGTCATTTGACGCCGGAGATCGCCTGCGCGTTCACTTCCAGGTCATCGAGGGCACCCGCCGCCGTACCCAGGTCTTCGAGGGCGTGGTCATCAAGCGCCAAGGTCACGGCCTGCGTGAGACGTTCACCGTCCGCAAGCAGTCGTTCGGCGTCGGTGTCGAGCGCACCTTCCCGCTGCACTCGCCCAAGATCGAGCGCATCGAGGTGGCCGCCCGCGGCGACGTACGCCGGGCCAAGCTCTATTACCTGCGCGATCGGATCGGCAAGCGCGCCCGCGTTCGCGAGCGCCGGTCGGTCGGCCCCGAGGTTGCCGTCGAGCGAGAACTCCTCTACGGACCGGAGACCGACGAGATCCAGCCCGTCGACGCTGAGGGCGAGACCGCGGACACTGCCGAGCCCGTACAGGACGAGGCAACCACGGACGCGGCTCCCGCGCCGACGGATGCGGCTGATGGGACCGCCGCACCTGCCGACGCTGAGCCGGACGCCGGCTAAAGAGCAGGTGTGACGAAGCGCGAGAAGCCGCTGGCGAGGTCGGCCCTCGAGCTGCTGGCCATCGTCGCCGCTGCGCTTGGGCTCGCGCTTCTCATCCAGGCCTTCCTGGTCAAGCCCTATGAGATCCCCAGCGGATCGATGGAACCGACGCTGACCATCAATCAGCGCGTGTTGGTCGACCGGATCGGCACGCATTTCTCGAGCCCCGGCATCGGGGACATCCTCGTCTTTCATCCGCCGGCCAGCGAATCGTGCGCCGACCAGCGCGAGGGTGAGAATCAGGCCGGGCAGCAGTGGCCGAGCGCCTGTGACGTGCAACAGCACGCCGAGTCAACGCAGACCTACATCAAGCGCGTTGTCGGTCTTCCCGGCGACCGCCTCTCGATTCGAGATGGCCACGTCTACCGGGACGGCAAGCGCGAGGCGGACTCATTCACCGAGCCCTGCGTGGGCGTCGGGGAATGCAACTTCCCGGCCACGATCACCGTCCCCCGCGGCGATTACTACATGATGGGCGACAACCGGCCGGACTCACTCGACAGCCGATTCTGGGGACCTGTACCCAAGGCGTGGATCATCGGCAAGGCGTTCTTCACCTACTGGCCGCCGGACCGGCTCGGCTTCTTGTAGTGGCTCGCGCGAGGACCCCGGCGGTATGAGGTGAAGAGCAGCAAATCCGGAATGAAGTCGTTTGTGGAGCTGGTGCTCACCGTGGCCGTGGCCGTGGGTCTGGCTCTGCTCATCCAGGCCTTCGTGGTCAAGCCGTATCGCATTCCCAGCCCGTCGATGGTTCCCACGCTCGACGTCGGCCAGCGCGTGCTGACCAATCGACTGGACACCACTCCCAGCCTGGGCGACATCGTCGTCTTTCATCCGCCGCACGGCGCTGACCCGATGTTCACCCCGTTCTGCGGCGATCCGGGGCAGGGCGCCAATCACCCTCAGGCGTGCGGTAAGCCGAGCGCGGCCGAGTCCTCTCAGACCTTCATCAAGCGCGTGGTCGGGCTGCCCGGGGACAACATCGCGATCCGCGGCGGCCATGTCTACCGCAACGGCAAGCGGGAGAAGGACGGCTATATCCGCCCGTGTGGGAACTCTCCTTCCTGCAATTTCCCGAAACCGATCACGATTCCGCCCGGCCATTACTTCATGATGGGGGACAACCGTGGGCTGTCCGACGACAGCCGATTCTGGGGTCCGGTTCCCCAAAAGTGGATCATTGGTGTCGCCTTCTTCACCTACTGGCCGCCGGGCCGGCTCGGGACCCTCTAGCGACGCCCCGCGCGCCGGGGCGCCCGCCAAGCGCGGCTCGCTCAAGCGCCGTCCGGCCCGCCCGGGCCGCAAGCTCCTGAGCTTTGACCGCAGCCTCGGCTTCCGCTTCGTCGCCGGTGCCGACGAGGCCGGACGGGGATCCTTGGCCGGGCCGCTGGTCGCCGCCGCGGTGCTGTTCGACCTCGACCGGATGGGTTCGGCCGAGGCTCGGGCGCTTGGCGCCCTGAACGACTCCAAGCAGCAGACGCCCGAGGGCCGGGCAGCGCTGTACCCCGTCATCCTCAGCCTGGCCGCCCGCGTCTCGATCGTCTCCCGCTGCGCCCCGGGGATCGACGCTCGCGGCCTGCACAAGACCAACCTGGCCGCGCTACGGGACGCCCTGGCCGCCGTGGCGTGCCCGGACTGTGTGTGCCTCAGCGACGGCTTCCGAGTGGCCGGACTGGGCTTCGAGCAGCGCGCGGTGATCGGCGGCGACGCCAAGAGCGCGGCCATCGCCGCGGCTTCGGTCCTGGCCAAGGAGACCCGGGACCGCTACATGCGCCGCGCCGACGCCACTCACCCCGGCTGGGAGTTCGCCCAGCACGTCGGCTACTCGACCCCCGAGCACCGCGAGGCGATCGAGCGCCTCGGCGTCTCACCGCTGCACCGGCTGTCGTTTCAATCGACCGCCTACCAGCAGCTCGCGCTCGGCTGAGCCCCGGGCGCCTCGGTGGTGCGGGGCGTTTTTGAGCTTGGGAAACGGGACTGAGGCTCGGGCGCGGGGATCCAGGTTTAGGGGCGGACGTTTCCGCACGCACGCCGACCCGGTTGCTGAGGTGCGTGTTCGGCCTGGCGGATTCCGCAGCACTGAGCACGCACCCGCGCTGAAGACGCGAGGTGCGTGCGGAAACGTACGGTTTGACGGCTTCGGCCTGTCGAGGCCTTCACACGTTCCCTTTCCCAAGCTCAAACGAGCCCGGAAACGCCCAGTTCAAGTCGTCCCGCGCACCCGCGGCGTCAGAACGCCCCCTCGAGGTGCTCGAGGGCTACCAGCTGCCCGTCGGCATCGAAGGTCAGGCCGATGGCGTCAAAGCGGATCTGCTGGGCATAGGGGCGGTCGCGACGCTCGGCCAGCCAGCGGCCGGCGATGCGACGAACCTGAGCCTGCTTGCTGGTGCCGATGGCGTCCAGTGGGGCTCCGGCCCGGCCGCCCGCGCGCCGGGTCTTGACCTCGCAGAAGGCCAGTGTGCGTCCGTCGTAGGCGATCACGTCGAGCTCACCCCAGCGGGTGCGGTAG
>DASXHG010000001.1:0-1890 GCA_036488625.1 Solirubrobacteraceae bacterium
GACGTGATGGCCAAGGTCATCGATGACAACGGTCATAGCTACGCCCTGTTCGGCGGGGGCCTGCTCGGCTTCGAGATCGGCGCCGGGCTGGCCGCTCGCAAGCAGGCCGGGGTGACCATGGAAGTCGTCGAGGTCAAGGCCGAGGACGGCAAGCTCCTCGCCCACCGTCCGATCCTCGGGGACTCCAAGATCTCCGTGTCGCGCTACCAGGGCGACCTAGGGATCATCATCGGGCGCATCAACGCGTTTGAGATCAAGGAATCCGATCCCACCCACCCCGGTTCAGCCGAGGTCGTCGACGTCGACGTCGAGCTGTCGCCGTTCTCGACCCAGGCCACGATGAAGCAACGCGGCGAGCAGCGCGGCGCGGACGTCGACATCGAGGGTGCCGACATCCTCGTCGCCGGCGGTCGCGGCCTCGGCAAGCCCGAGGGCTTCGAGCTGGCCGAGGCACTGGCCAAGGCCTTCGGCGGCAACACCGCTGTCGCCGCCACCCGTGCCGTGGTCGACGCCGGCTGGTACCCCTACGCGGCCCAGATCGGCCAGACCGGCAAGACCGTGTCGCCGAAGCTGTACCTGGCCGCGGGCATCTCGGGGGCCATCCAGCACAAGGTCGGCATGCAGTCCTCGGAGAACATCGTGGCCATCAACAAGGACGCCAACGCGCCCATCTTCGAGTTCTCCGATCTCGGGATCGTCGGCGACCTGAACAAGATCATGCCCAAGCTCACCGAGGCCATCAAGGCTAAGAAGGGCAGCTGATTCCATGTCCGTCAACGGCAGAAGCCGCCATGCTCCAAGCGAGTTCCCGCCCCCGGTCGATCCGGTAAAGGAATTCATCAAGCGCGAGCTGGACGGCGAAGACGAGCGCATCGATGTTGGTGTGGCCATCGTCGGCGGCGGTACCGCGGGCCTGGCCTGCGCCAACCGGCTTCTGCAGTTGCTGGGCGATGACGAGGCCATGATGGAGCGGCTCGGCGAGGTGCCGGTGGCGGTCATCGAGAAGGCCAAGACCTGCGGCGGCCACAACCTGAGCGGGGCCGTCATGCGTCCCGGGCCGCTGCAGGAGCTGTTCCCGGAGCTGAGCCGCGAGGATTGGCGCAAGCACCGCTTCGCCTTCGGGGAGGTGACCAAGGAGTCGGTCTACATGCTGACCAGCGCCAAGACCAAGCTCCGGGTCCCGATCCCGATGGTGCCCAACTTCAAGAACCACGGCAACGAGGTCGTCTCGGTCTCGGCCATGGCCCGCTATCAGCAGCAGCAGGCCGAGGAGGGGGGCGCCTACGTCCTCACCGAGACGGCGGCCACGCAGCTGATCGTCGAGGACGGCAAGGTCGTCGGGGTTCGCTCCGGCGACAAGGGCCGCGGCAAAGATGGCGAGCCGCTGGGCAACTTCGAGCCCGGGACCGATATCCGGGCCCAGGCCACCGTCCTGGCCGAGGGCTGCTGGGGCCATCTGACCGGCGCGGCGATCAAGGAGTTCAACCTCGCCGACGGCCGTGAGCCTCAGGTGTGGGAGCTCGGCGTCAAGGAGGTCTGGAAGGTCCCCAAGCCGCTGGACCGCGTGATCCACACCTTCAGCCAGCCCTGGCAGATGAAGATCTCGCCCAAGTACGGGCAGCTCGGCGGCACGTGGCTGTACCCGATGAAGGACGAGAAGACCGGCGATGACCTGGTCTCGATCGGCTTCGTCGTCGACCTCAACTACCGAGACGCGACGACCTCGGCCCACGACCTGTTGCAGCAGTTCAAGATGCATCCGCTCGTCAAGGGCATTCTCGAGGGCGGCGAGCGGATCGCCTGGGGGGCCAAGGCGCTCCCCGGCGGCGGCTACTGGTCGATGCCCAAGCTTTCGATGCCGGGCGCGGTGCTGGTCGGTGATTCCGCCGG
>DASXHG010000031.1:0-6316 GCA_036488625.1 Solirubrobacteraceae bacterium
GATCTGACCATCGAGCACGCCGAGACCGAGAGCCTGGAGTCGCTGCCCACGGGAACGCGCGGCGTCTTCGTTCGCGTTTCCGATTCCGATCCGGAGATGCTGCGCTATCTGGCCGTGCGCGGAATCGCCCCCGGCGAAGCGCTCGAGGTGCTCGAGCGTCAGCCGTTCGGAGGCCCGCTGTTCGTGCGCTTTGGCGATGAGATCCACCCGCTCGGTGGCGAGCTCGCGCGCGCGATGCGCGTGGAGATCGTGAGGACCGCTTGAGGATCGTGCGCCAGGCCGCACTCGAGGCGGCGACCGAGGGTCGCACGGCGGCGATCGTCGAAACCGGTCCCTCGCCGCTCGAGCACCTGCTCGCCAAGGGACGGATCCGGGCCACGTTGAGCATGCTCGGGCCGGCCTTCGTGGCCTCGATCGCCTACGTCGACCCCGGCAACTTCGCCACCAATCTCCAGGGTGGGGCCCGGTTCGGATACCTGCTGTTGTGGGTCGTGCTGCTGGCCAATCTGATGGCGATGTTGGTCCAGTACCTGTCGGCCAAGCTCGGCGTGGCCACCGACCACAACCTTCCCGAGCTCGTGCGCCTTCGCTTCCCGCGCGCGGGAACCTGGTTCATGTGGGCTCAGGCGGAGGTCATGGCGATGTCGACCGACATCGCCGAGTTTCTCGGCGCCGCTCTTGGCCTGAACCTCCTGTTCGGCGTCCCGATGCTCGTCGCCGGGTTCATCACCGGTCTGATCGCCTTCGCGATCCTCGAACTTCAGAGACATGGCTTCCGCCGCTTTGAGCTGGTCATCAGCGCGCTGCTGGGGTTGATCTTCGCCGGCTTTCTCTACGAGACGCTGCGGATCGGGCCGTCCGCGCACGAGGCGCTGCGCGGGCTGGTGCCCGGCCTGTCGGGGTCGAGCTCGGTCTATCTGGCCGTCGGGATCGTCGGGGCGACGGTCATGCCCCATGCCATCTACCTGCACTCGGCGTTGACCAACGGCCGGATGCCGGTTCGCAACGACCGTGAGCGCCACCGCGTGCTCCGGTTCGAGCGCATCGACGTGATCGTCGCCCTGGCCCTGGCCGGGCTTGTCAACATGGCCATGCTGGCCGTGGCCGCCAAGCTATTTCACACCCCCGCGCTGTCGGGGCTGACCGGGATCCCACAGGCGCACGCACAGTTTGGGCATCTCGTCGGGGGCGGGGCGGCCCTGGCCTTCGCCGTCGCCCTGCTCGCCTCCGGGGCCTCTTCCTCAAGCGTCGGAACCTACGCCGGCCAGGTCGTGATGGCCGGGTTCGTCAACCTGCGCATTCCGCTCATGCTGCGGCGGGCGGTGACCATGATTCCGGCCCTGATCGTGCTCGCCGTGGGCGTCAACCCGACCGACGCCCTGGTCCTCAGCCAGGTCGTGCTGTCGTTCGGGATCCCGGTTGCCCTGGTCCCGCTGGTGGTCATGACCAGCAGCAAGAAAATCATGGGCGAGCAGGTCAACGGGCCGCTCGTGACGGTGCTCGCCTACGCCGTGGCGGCGGGCATCACGCTCATGAACGGCTTCCTGATCTTCCAGCAGATCGCCGGCTGAGTACGATCCGTCCGTGCCCGCGCTGACCCCTCAGTTCGATCAGGTCATCGCCGATCTGACCGATGACTGGACCGACCTCCAGTTCGATCTGCGGATCTTCGATGAGCGCCGCTACGTGGACGCCGCGGTGATGCTCGTCACGGCCAACCCCCAGCCGTACTCGAAGCACGACTGGCACTGGCGGCTGGTCGTGGCCCACCACTTTGGCCACGGGACCCCGGTGCCCAACATCCGCCTCGGTCTCAAGCTTCTGGACGAGGCCGGCATCGAGGGGGAGCTGGTGCTCCGAGAAGTCCGTACAGGGCGGGTCGAGACCACGCAGATGTGGGGCCGTACGGAGTCGGTTCGCCAGGAATTCAGGCGGCGCCGGGTCCAGTAGCCGATGGCGCGCGCCGTCGCCTTCGTCCCCGACCTTCTGTTCGGCTCAAACCTGATCGGCGGTCTGCAGGCCGGGGGCCACGACGTGGTTCTGGTCTCCCAGGCAGACGACCTCGAGGGGGCGCTGACCGGGGCTGACGTCCTGATCGTCGACCTGACCGCGGACGCCGACGCGCGAATCGCGACCGTGCGGTCATTTCTGGGTTCGGACCGGCCGCGGACCCTGGCCTTCTTCGCTCATGTCGAGCGTGACGTGCGCGCCGACGCCGAAGGCGCCGGGTTTGATCTGGTCGTGCCCCGTTCGCGGATGGCCCGCGCCGCGGCCGAGCTCGTCGATCAGCTCGCCGCCTGAGCGATGGCCGCCCCGAGCCAACGGGTGATCTACAACACGGCGACGTCCCTGGACGGCTACCTCGCCGACTCCGACAACTCCCTGAGCTGGCTGTTCGCCGTCGCCGAAGGCGAGGACACGTCCGACCGCCTGGCCAGGTTTGCCGCCGATGTCGGGGTCATGGTCGAGGGGTCGACGACCTACGAATGGGTGCTGGCCGAGGCCGACCTGCTCGCCCAGCCGCACCGCTGGCAGGAGTACTACGACCAGCGGCCGACGTTCGTGTTCACGACCCGCGAGCTCCCGCGCGTGCCCGGTGCCGACATCAGGTTTGTCCGCGGACCCGTGGCCGAGGTGCTGCCCGACATCCGCGCCGCCGCCGGCGGACAGAACGTGTGGGTGGTCGGGGGTGGGGATCTCGCCGGCCAGTTTCTGGACATCGGCGCGCTCGACGAGATCGCGGTCTCATTGGCTCCGGTGACGCTCGGCAGCGGGGCTCCGCTGCTGCCCCGCCGGCTCGAGGCCGACCGGCTCCGGCTCGTCTCGGCCACCGTCGACGGCCAGTTCGTGCACGCCGTCTACGCCGTGACGTAGCACCTCAGGGCAGGAAGCTACGGTTGAACAGCGTGCCCACGTCGGGCCGGCGCGAGACGATTCCAAAGCGCTTCTCCCACGCTGCCCACGCGGCCAGCCGCGACGGGTCAAGCGCGCCGACGCGGCCGCCGGGTTCGTGGAAGGCGGGCAGGAGCGCTTTCAGCTCCGCGCCCTGCAGGGCCGGATCGAGGCCGGGGACCTGAGAGATGAGCGCGTGCAGGCCGGCCTTTGGCTGGGCCAGGACCTGGTCATAGCCCCGGGTGAGGGCGCGGACCAGCGACCGGGCCAGGCGGGGATGGGCGCGCAGGCTCGCGCGCGTCGCGCACAGGATCAGCTCCGGGTAGGCGGGAGCTCCGAACTGATCGACGCGGAAGACGTGAAAGCCGGGCGCGTGGCGGCGGATGGTCACGCCCTCGTCATTCCAGAACGCCGTGGCGGCGGCGACGCGGCCGGCGAGCAGGTCGGCTACGGCGTTGAATCCGATCGTGATCGTGTGCACCGCACCGGGTGAGCCCCCGGCGCCGGCGACGATTGAGTGGAGCACCGCCGTGTCGCTGGGCACCCCGGTGACACCGGTGGTGCGTCCGGCCAGCGCGCGTGGGTTGCTCACGTTGGGGGCGGCGATGACCGCCGCCAGCGGGCGCTGGACGAGGGCCATGATCCCCTGGATGTCCTGTCCGCGCTCCTGGGCGATGGCCAGGTCGTGGATGTCGAGCAGGGCGAAGTTGGCGCGGCCGGTCTCGAGCAGCCGGATCGAATCCGTCGAGGCCGAGGGCACGACGATGTGGAGTCGCAGCCCCGACCGCAGGTCGTCGTGGCGGGCGATCGCCTCGTAGATGCCGGTGTGGATGGCGTTGGGCGTGAAGTCCAGGACCAGGGTCGCGTTGGCGACCGGGGTCGAGCTCGAGTTCGAGCCGCCACAGGCGGCGAGGGATAGGGCCAGGAGCGCGGCGGCGAGGGGCAAGAGGCGGCGCATCGGAGCGGCCAGGATAGGCGCCCGCGCCACCCCTCGTAGAATCGGCCTCGAGCATGCGCCGCCGGGTCACGTTCAGCCGCAACTTCGCGCTTTCCCTCTCGCGGACTTGCCGGTGCTACTGCAAGTACTGCGCATTCGCGACCCACCAGCCGCATCTCTACTCACCGGACGAGGTGCACGAGATCCTCGATCGCGCGGCCAAGCGCCACCGGGCCAAGGAGCTGCTGGTGCTGACCGGCGAGGCGCCCGACCACAACCCCGCCGTGGCCCGTCGCCTGTCGGAGTACGGACACGCTGACTTCACCGCCTACGTGGTCTGGGTCTGCGAGCAGGCGCTCGAGCGGGGCATGCTCCCGCACACGAACCTGGGGGTGCTCCCCAGCGACGATCTGGCTCGGCTGCGCGAGGTGACGGCGTCTCAGGGCCTGATGCTCGAGTCGATCTCCGAGCGGTTGATGGACACGGTTCACGCCGGGTCGCCGACCAAGCACCCCGCGCGGCGCCTGGAGACGATCAACGCCGCCGGCGCGCTGCGGATTCCCTTCACGAGCGGGATCCTGGTCGGCATCGGAGAGACCGAGGAGGAGCGGATGGCCGCGCTGGCCGCCCTGGCCGAGGTCCAGGAGCGCCACGGACACCTCCAGGAGATAATCCTCCAGAACTTCGTCCCCCATCAGAGCTACTACGGGCGCGAGCCGGCTCAGATCGCCGGCGCCGCGGCCGAGGAGTACTGGCGCACGGGAGTCGGCGACGGTCCTCAGCTCGACGCTCCCGCGTGGGCCTGTCCGGTCACTCTGGATGACATGAGGCGCCTGGTCAGCGAGGCGCGCCGGATGATGCCCGAGGTGGGAATCCAGGTGCCGCCGAACCTGTCTGATTGGTGGCCGGAGCTCGTTCGCGCCGGGGCCAGCGACCTCGGCGGCCTGAGCGCCAACGGCGACCACATTTCCCCCGAGCACCCGTTCCCGTCCCCGTCTCAGGTGCGAAAGCGGCTGGCCCCGGACGGGGTCGCGGTGTCGGAGCGCCTGTGCGTGTACCCGGAGTACATCGACTCCGAGTGGATCTCCGAACCCGTGCTGGACGTGATCCGCAACCGTTACTGGTCGTTCATCCCTCGGCGGGGCAGCGGCCGGCGGATGGAGCTGCGCGTGGCCGACGACGTCGCACCGCGGGCGATCGAGCGAGCCCGGGAGGGACACGCGCTGAGCGTCGAGGAGCTGACCGCGCTGTTCGCCGAGCAGCGACCGGCCGTGATCGAGGACATCCGCGCGGCCGCCGACGAGCTCCGCCATCGCCTCGCCGGCGAGACCGTCACGTTCGTCGTGAACCGCAACATCAACGTCTCCAACGTGTGTGTGGTCGGCTGCGCGTTCTGCGGTTTCGGACAGTCCAAGCGCTCGCCCGACGCCTACGAGCACTCCGAGGCCGAGTTCGCCCACCGGATCGAGGAAGCGGTGGCGGCCGGGGCGACCGAGATCTGCATCCAGTCGGGGATTCACCCCGACTGGAGCCTTGAGGACTACCTCGGCTGGCTGCGGCTGGCCAAGCGCCTGGCGCCGGAACTGCACCTGCACGCCTACTCGCCGATGGAGATCGACCACATGTGCGAGGTCAGCGGCCAGACGCCGCGGACGGTCTTCGCGCAGCTGCACGAGGCCGGCCTGGGCTCGACGCCCGGCACCGCGGCCGAGGTCCTTCACGACGGCGTGCGCCAGCGCATCTCGCCCAACAAGCTTCCCGTCGCGCGCTGGGTGGAGATCATCGAGGCCTCGCACGCCGAGGGCATCCACTCGACATCGACGGTCATGTTCGGTCACATCGAGGAGCCGTGGGAGCTGGCCGAGCACATGCGAATCGTGCGCGAGCTGCAGGAACGCACGGGCGGCATCACCGAGTTCGTGCCGCTGTCGTTCATTCCCTTCCAGACGCTGCTCGGTCGCACCCACGGGGTGCAGGAGATCTCCCGCGAGGAGAACCTCAAGCACACGGCCGTGTTCCGCCTGGCCCTGGGCGATTCGATCCGCAACCTGCAGGCCAGCTGGGTGAAGATGGGCCTCGACACGGCCACCGAAGCGCTGCGCTGGGGGGTCAACGACCTCGGTGGCACGCTGATGGAGGAGTCGATCTCGCGCATGGCCGGCAGCCAGCACGGCACGCGGCTCGAGCCCGAGGACCTGGTCGCCGCCGCCCATCGCGCCGGCCGACCGGCCGCGGAGCGCACGACCCTGTACGAGATCCGCCGCCGGTACGGGTTGCAACCGGTGGCCGCGTGACCGACCGGCGCCCGCCGGCCATCGCGGCGGCGCCGTGAGCGTCGACCGCGCGCCCTCGCTGTTTGCCGGCGTCGAGCCGCTCGAAGTGTTTGTCGAGCTGCTGGCCGACGTCGACAACGACACCACCTCGACCGAGTTCTACGACCGCATCTGTGAGGCCATCTGCCGCCTGACGACGATGCGCCGGGCTGCG
>DASXHG010000062.1:0-6410 GCA_036488625.1 Solirubrobacteraceae bacterium
CGCGGAGCGCCAGCGCGCCAGCGCGGATGTCGTGCCGGGGCACACCGTGCGTGAGATCGATGATCCGGGCCTCGGGGCAGATCTTCGTGATTACGCCGTGACAGACGCCGACGAACTCGTCAGTCAGGCCGTAGTCGGTCAGGAAGGTGATGGTGGGGCGGGCGGCGCTCACTGGGCCTCGGCGTCGGCCACGAGCGCCGCGATCAGCCCGTCGATGTCGTGGCGGCTGGCCTCGACATCGGGCTCGCGTCCGTGCTCGCGCAACGTGTCGCTGGTGACCGGCCCGATGCTGACCAGGCGCGTCTGGGGAGAGAGCGCGTCGCCGGCGCTCTCAAAGAAGTAACGCACGGTGGAGGACGAGGTGAAGGTGACGTAGTCGGCGCCGGCCACGGCCGCGCGCTGCTCGGACGTCAAGGGCTCGGCCAGGGTCTCATACAGCGCGAGCACGTCGACCTCGGCGCCGCGGGCGCGCAGCGCGTCGGGCAGCACGTCGCGGGCTTCGGCGGCGCGGGCGACGAGCGCGCGGGCGACCGGGACGTCGGCCAGCGCCTCGACCAGGCCCTCGGCCACGAAGCGCTCGGGAACGACATCGGCGATCAGGCCCTGGCGGCGCAGGGCGCGGGCCGTGCCGGGGCCGATCGCCGCCAGCCGGGCACCGGCGAAGGACCGAGCGTCGAGACCCGCCGACCCCAGGCGTTCGAACAGTGCGTCGACGCCGTTGGGGCTGGTCACGCAGACGAGGTCGTAGGCGCCCGGATCCGGGGCCGGTCCCTTTAGACGGTTGATGCGGATGGCCGGGGCCTCGATGACCTCTGCGCCGAGCTCGCGCAATCGCGCGGCCAGGCCACTGGCCTGGGCCCGGGCGCGGGTGACGGCGACGGTGCGGCCGAACAGCGGCTGAGACTCAAACCAGGCCAGCTGGGGACGGAGCGCGGTCACGGCGCCGACGAGCGTGATCGCCGGAGCCCGGATCCCCACCTCGCGAGCCACGCCGGCGATCGTCTCCAGCGTGCCCGACGCCACCCGCTGGCCGGGCAGCGTCCCGCGCTCGATCACGGCCGCCGGCTCGGAGCCGGGTCGCCCGCCGGCGATCAGTCGCTCGGCGATGGCGCCCAGGCGCCTGACCCCCATGTAGAAGACGAGCGTGCCCGGGAAGGCGGCCAGCGCCGCCCAGTCCAGCGCCGACTCGGGCTTGACGGGGTCCTCGTGACCGGTCACGAACGCCACCGCGCTGGCGGCATCACGATGAGTGACCGGGATGCCGGCGTAGGCCGACGCCGCCACACCGGCCGTGATCCCGGGTACGACCGTGAACGGGATCCCGGCCTCACGCAGCGCCTCGGCCTCCTCACCGCCGCGCCCGAACACGAACGGGTCGCCCCCCTTGAGGCGGACGACCTCGCGTCCGGCCGCGCCGTGCTCGAGCAGCAGGGCCTGGATCTCGGCCTGCCCGACTGAGGCCCCGCCGCCCTCCTTGCCGGCGTAGATCAGCTCGGCGTCGGCGCGGGCCCCGTCCAGCGCGGTGACCGGGATCAACCGGTCGTAGACGATCACGTCGGCGCGGGCGATCAGCTCGAGCGCCCGGGCGCTCATCAGCCCGGGATCCCCCGGGCCGGCCCCGACGAGATGCACGGTCACGTGCGCCTCCGCTCGCCGTCCGGGCTCGCCTCAATGTCGGCCACGTGACTCATCCGGCCGCCGTGAGCTCCCGCTCGGCCTGGGCCAGCAGCGCGGCCGCGCCCGCGGCCAGCATCCGCTGCGCGCTGAGCTGGCCAACCTCGTCGGCGTGCGCGGTAACGCGGTCGGCCAGCCAGGTCGAGCCGTCGGGGAGACCCACCCACGCGCTCAGCTGCAGATGGTAGGCACCGGCGGCGGGGCGGGCGTAGGCACCGACGGGCGTGTTGCACGACGCGCCGAGGGCGTTAACCAGCGTTCGCTCGGCCCTCAGGCACGCCGTGGCCATCGGATCGCGGACCGGCGCCAGCACCTCGTCGGACAATTCGCCGGCGCGGCCCTCGAGCGCCAGCGCCCCCTGTCCGGCCGCGGGCACCAGTCCCGTCAGCCGCCCCCCCGCCTCGGCCTCGCGACCGAGGCGCTGCAGACCGGCCAGGGCCAGAACCAGCGCCTCGACCTGACCCTCGGCGAGTTTGCGCAGGCGCGTGTCGACGTTGCCGCGCATCTCGACCACCTCGACGTCCTGCCGGACGGCCCTGATCTGGGCCGTGCGGCGGATGCTGCTGGTCCCAATCCGAGCCCCGGCCGCGAGGGCCTCGAGCGACTCTGCCCCGCAGATCGCGTCGTGGGCGTCGGCGCGCTCGGGAACCGCGACGAGCTCGAACGCCGGATCGAGCTCGGTCGGGACGTCCTTGGCCGAGTGCACGGCCAGATCGATGCGGTCGTCAAGCAGGGCCCGCTCGAGCTCGGACACCCAGCGTGACTTGTCCTCGAGCGCGGCGCCGCGATCCCCGAGCGTGGTGATCGTGACGATCTCTACCGGCGGCGGCAGCCGGGCGGCGACCCACTCGGCCTGAATCAGCGCCAGCGCGCTGCCCCGCGTCCCGATCCGCATCAGGCCGGGTTTGTGCCGCCCTGGGCGGCGGAGCGCGAGGGCAGCTCGCGCACCTCGGCCACCGAGCCCGTTGCGGGCGCGACGTGAGCCGAGGTCCCCTCCTCCGTGCTCAGACCGAACAGCTCGCGGACGAGCGCCATCCGGGCGTGCACGCGGTCATCGCGCATTTCCTTCATGCGCAGAGTCGGCTCGTGCAGGAGTCGGTTGACGACGCTGCGAGCCATGGCCTCGATCCGCTCCAGGTCTCGTGGCGACGCCGTCTCCCACTTGCCCGCGTTCTCACCCACGACCAGCGTGGCGATGTCGGTGGCGTGAGAGCGCAGCGCGGCCAGCGTGGGCAGCACCTCGAGCGATCCGAGCCAGGTGGCGAACTGCTGGATCTCCTCCTCAATGATGCCTTCGGCCTTTCGGGCCTCGGCCTGGCGGACCTGGCGGTTGCGGTCGGCCACGGCCTGCAGATCGTCGATGTCGGCCAGCGTGACACCGTTCAAGCCCGCGCAGGCGGAATCGATGTCCCGCGGGACGGCCAGGTCGATGAGCAGCATCGGCCGTCCACCGCGGGCCTGCATGACCTCGGCCACCTCGCGAACCTCGAGCAGCAGGTGCGGTGAGGCGGTCGCCGCGACCACGATGTCGTACTCGAGCAGGGCGTCGGGGAGCTCGTCCAGCCGCAGGCTGTGGCCGCGGTAGCGGCGGGCGAGATCAAGCGCTCGGTCGCGCCGGCGGTTGGCCACGAACACCGGATGCCCGCCATTCTCGGCCAGGGCCCGCGCGGTCAGCTCGCTGGTCTCGCCGGTGCCGATGATGACCACCTCTCGGCCGTCGAGCCCCGAGCCGGCCAGGCGCGCTGCCGGGTGTGTGCTCCGGGGCGGACCGAGCTCGGCCAGGCGCTCGCGGATCAGGGCCACGGCCACTCCGGGAGCGCTCAGCTGACGCTCGCCGATCGCGGTCTCCGTCCGCACGCGCTTGCCGGTGGCCAGGGCGGCGCGGAACAGCCGGTTGGTGAGCGGGCCGGTCGTGTCGAGGGCCAGGGCGTTCTCATAGGCCCGCTTGACCTGACCCTGGACCTCGGCCTCGCCGACGATCATCGACTCGAGCCCGGCCACGACCCGGTAGAGGTGACGGGCGGCGTCGCAGTTGCGGTGCGTGTAGATGGCCTGGGCCAGCGTCGTGGGGCGGATCGCCGCCTGCCGCGCGAGCATCGTCAGCACGGTGCTCTCGGCCTCCACCGGGTCGCCGACCACTAGGTACAGCTCCATCCGGTTGCAGGTGGAGACGACGACGGCCTCGTAGACCTCGGTCGCCCCTCTCAGCTCCCGCATGAATTCGGCCGCCCGAGCCTCGGGCAGAGCCAGCCGCTCGCGAACCTCGACCGGTGCGGTCTTGAAGGAGATGCCGACGGTCAAGAGCTCGCTCACAGCGCCGGCTCCCGCGCCCGCTCGGCTTCGGCCTCGGTTCCGGCGCGCGCCGCCTCGACGTCGCGCTGCAGCTCGGCCAGCTCGCGCTCGATCCGCTGCGCGCGCACGGCCATGATCGTCACGTAGACCAGGATCAGGACCACGAACACGATGTAGGCCCCGGCCACGAACTTGCCGCTCTCGCCGAGCGGGATCGCGGGGGCGGCGGCCAGCAGCGTGCTCATGATGGTGCCGCGCTGCGGCCGACGGGGCGCACAGCGTCCTCTCCGAGCAACGTCCGTCGGAGGCGGCGGACCGCAAAGCGGGTGTTCTTGGCTGTCATCTCGTACTTCCAGAGGGTCGCGTACAACAGCGCGATGCCCACCAACGAGACTAGGAACGTGAGGCGCATCGAACCGGGCAGCTGGCCACCGCCGAGGGTCAGCACGCGCGGGTGCACGTACTGCGCAGCGAGCCGGACGGCGATGAAGTTCAGGGGCACGAAGGCCCCGGCCACGATCGAGAAGACGCTTGCGTAGCGCGACTGGCGCTCGGGATCCTCGATCGAGAAGCGCAGCGGCTGATAGGTCGCGAACAGCAGCAGCACGATCAAGAACGAGACCAGCGTGGGCTCATTCCAGACCCACCAATGCCCCCACGAGGCCTTGGCCCAGATCGAGCCGGTGATGAGGCCGCCGATGCCGAAGATGAGGGCCATGTGGATGGCCACGTAGGAGCGCAGATCCCATTTCCGGTCGCCCGTCCGTAGATGGCAGATGGCCAGCGCACCACCGACGACAAACCCGCACAGAGAGACGATCGCCAGCGGCACGTGCAGATAGAAGATCTTCTGCACGAAGCCCTGTTCGGCGTCCAAGGGGGCGTAGAAGAAGATCAGCACGAGCGCGAGGCCAATCGTGATCGTGGTGGCAAGAGCGAGGCTGCGAAGCCCCTTGCCGTAGGTCGTTGTCGGGGGCACTGAGAACCTAATCCTCGAGGAGGAAGTCGAACACTGCGTAGGCGAGCAGTGCGAAGACCACATCATAAAGAGCGAGGATGGCCAGCCACCGCCCCGGCGGCGAGCCGGCGCCGTGGGCGGCCAGCAGCGGGCCGATCGCCCGAGCGGTGGCGATCAGGGCCGGGATCAGCAGCGGCAGCGCGATCACCGGTCCGATCAGGTCCCGGGCTCGGGTGTGCACGGCGATCGCCGAGACCAGGGTGCCGATCACGGCCAGGGCGGCGTCGGCGAGCGCCAAGACCAGGATCAGCCCCGGGAGCGCCGGCCCCAGTGAAGGGCCGAGCAAGAACAGGGCAAAGGCGGGAACGGCGACCACCTCGAGAATGACCAGGAACAGGAACAGCGCCGCGGCCTTGGCCACGAGCATGGCCGAGCGGTCGACCGGGGCGAGCAGGAAGCCGTCGAAACCGCCCTGCTCACGCTCGGCCACAAACAGCCGGTTGATGCCCAGCATGGCCGCGAACAACAGCGTCGCCGTCAGCACCCCGGCTGCGAGCTGACCATCGATGGTGGCCCGGTTGAGGCCGAAATGGAAGATCACGAACGTGACCAGCGTGAGCAGAACCATGGCCGGAACGGTCTCGAGCGTGCGCAGCTCGAGTCGCAGGTCTTTGCGCAGCACGGCCAGCACGACCCTCACGCGTACAGCTCCCGAACGCGCTCGGGGCCGAAATCCCGCGGCGGCCCGCTGAACACGACGCGCCCGTCCTTGAGGGCCAGGACCGCGTCGGCGTCGGCCAGGGCGGCCTGCGGGTCGTGGCTGGTCAGCACGCGGGTGCGCCCGGACGGCCGGCCGATCAGCGGCTCGACGAGCTCAGCCGCGGCCGGGTCGAGGTTGGCTCGCGGCTCGTCCAGCAGCAGCAGTTGCGGGTCGTGGAGCACCGCCCGGGCGATGGCCAGGCGCTGCACCATGCCGCGGGAGAGCAGGCGGACCGGGTCCTCGGCGCGGCGATCCATGCCCACCGCGCCGAGCACCTCGGACACGCGTTCGCGGGCCACGCCGTGCAGCCGCGCGTGGTACTCGAGGTTCTCGCGCCCGCTGAGTTCTCGGTACAGCAGCGGCTCGTGGGCGAGCAGGCCGATCTTGCCCCGGACCGCCCACGCCCGCCGCGGCAGCGGCTCGCCGAACACCTCGACCGCGCCGCTATGCGGCCGCAGCAGGGCGGCCAGGATCCGCAGCAGCGTCGATTTACCGGCCCCGTTGCGGCCCAGCACAGCCAGCGTCGTACCGGCCGGGACCTGCACCGATACGCCGCTCAGCGCGACTCGCTCGCCGAAATAGCGAGCCAGGCCGCGCAGCTCAATGGCCGGGGGTTGGGCGTCCACCCTCGCGCTGCAACGTGGCCACGGCGTGCTCGAGGGTCGGCGCGATGACTCCGAACACCTCGCCGATCGCCTTTGGATTGCCGGGGAAGTTGATGATCAG
>DASXHG010000083.1:0-3866 GCA_036488625.1 Solirubrobacteraceae bacterium
GTGCTTGACGCCGGCGGCGTAGACGACGCCGGGGACGCCGCCCCAGCGGGTCTTGTAGAGGTCGGCGATGGCCAGGTTGAACGGCGTCTGATCGAGGATCTCGGCCAGCATCTCCTGGTCAAACTCGGTGTCGACTTCGCCCCGGCGCAGCGGCACCTTGGCGATCGTCCGCACGCCGGGCCCGGGCGGGATCCGGATGCAGCGCAGCGGCGAGATCACGCCGCGCCGGGCGGCCTGGGCGAGGTCGAAGCGGCTCGTCTGGGTGGGGAAGAGATCGGTGACGTGACGGGCGATCAGCGCGCCGGTGGCCGTCATGCCGACGAACACCGGGCCCGCCCAGGCCCGGATCGCGGCCGAGGTCTTCTCGCCCAGGGCGGTGTGGGCCTCGTCGCAGATGACGATCGTGTAGGCGTCGGAGATCCGGCCGGAGTTACGGACGAACCACTGATAGGTCTCGACCGTGACCGGCCCATTGGCGGCGTCCTGGCCGTCGAGCAGTGGACCGCTGATGCGGTCTCGGTAACCCCGATCGCGCAGCTCCCCGTGGAACTGGTCGACGAGGTTGCGGCGGTGGGTGAGGATCAGGACTCCGCCGGTGCGGGACGCCTCGACGAAGCCGAGCGCGGCCACCGTCTTGCCGGCGCCGGTGGCGTGCTCGAACCAGAAGCGCTTGGCGGCGTTGGGATCCTCGGGCTGGTCATCGAGCTGGTCGGCATCCTCATCCGGAGCGTCGTGCTGCCAGTCCTGGGGCTCCTCGTCCTCATCCTCGATCTCGTCCTCGATCGGGTCCTCGTCTTCGTCCTCGTCGTCGAGGTCGGAGCGAACTGCGGACTCGGTCTCGACCATCGGCGAGCTGCCGTTGGTGACCCCGCTGCCGTTGCCGTGGGCCCCGTTGCCGTTGGCGGGGCGGCGCTGGACCTCGGCCAGCAGTGCGGTCAGCGTTCCCGACAGGGCGTCCACCTGGTGGGCGGAGAGAACGGTGCCGTCGACGAGGTGCGGCTCCTCCTCAGACAGCAATCGCTCGAGTCCCAGGAGCAGCGAGAACTCCCGCCGCCATTGGACGGACGGTTGCTTGGCCCCGGCCTCGACCTCGACCAGGGCGGCGTCGAAGGCACGGCGACGGGCCGATCCGGGCGCGAGCGCCTCCTCGAGCGTTTCGCCTTCATAGACGAAGTGCTCGCGGGTCAGCCGCTCGGCACGCGCGATCGCGTCAGCTTTCGGAAATGGGGTGGTTACACCCATAAGTGCTTGGGGGGTTGCGTCAGGATTGGCGAGTCGCGGCGGAAGGTCGTGGCGACTCCGGCGGCCCCGGCCCAGTGCCTACTGCGAGATTCCTCAGAAGCGTCGTCCCGCTGCCTGGGCGGAAGAACAACACACATTTAAGCAGATGCCGAGGAGTAGACGTGTGACAAGCTTTCGGCGTGCGAATCTGGCGTGGTTCAGCGGGCCTGTTGGCGGTCGGTGTGGTGCTCGCCGGGTGCGGCAGCGCCCAGCCCCGCAGCACCGCTCCGGGCCCGGCTCAGGAGGCAGTGGCCTTCAAGGGCTCTCCGCCCGCCCTGGCCTCGCTGCACGATCAGGCCGACCGGCTCCTGGGAGGGGGCACGTCGGTCTTCCGGGCCCGCCTGAATTCGCTGCGCGGCCACCCGGTGGTGGTAAACAAGTGGGCTTCGTGGTGCGGTCCCTGCCGGATCGAGTTTCCGGCCTTCCAGCGTGCGTCGGTTCGATACGGTCGGCAGGTGGCGTTCCTGGGTATCGACGGCAAGGACGCGAATGGCTCCGCGGAGGCGTTTCTGCACCAGTTCCCGGTCAGCTATCCGAGCTACACCGACCCGGGCGAGAACATCGCCCGTTCGATCCAGGCTTCGATCTACTTTCCTCAGACCGTCTACTTCAATCGCCAGGGCAAGATGGTCTATGACCACGCCGGACCCTACGAGTCGGCGGCTGCGCTGGAGTCGGACATCAGGAGGTATGCCCTGCGATGACGGGCACGCTGACCTATGAGGTCCGCCGCGTGCGCGGCGAGGATGAGATGTCCGCGGTGCTGGAGATACGGCACGAGGTTTTCTGCGACGAGCAGGGGGTGCCCGAGCACGAGGAGCTCGACGGACGCGACGCCGAGGCCACGCATCTGGTGGCGGTCGCCGGCGACGAGGTGCTGGCCACCTGCCGCCTGTTATTCGTCGGCCCCACGGTGCAGTTCAGTCGTCTGGCCGTGCGTCCCGCGGCGCGGCGGCACGGGATCGCCCGCGCGTTACTGGCCCTGGCTGACGACGAGACGCGCGCCGCCGGCGCCCGGCGCCTGGTGCTGCACGCCCAGACCTACGCCCGCTCGCTGTACGAGGCGGCCGGCTACGAGCCGCGCGGGCGGGTCTTCATGGAGGCCGGGATCGAGCACATCGCCATGGAGAAGTACGTCTGACGGCTCACGGCGGGTTCGGGAACGGCGTGGCCGCCTAAGTGCCCGAGATCCGGATAGATCCTCTCACCGGCCAGCGCGTGATCGTGGCCGGCGAGCGTGCGACCCGGCCCGGAGGGGAGCTGCGGGCGCCGGCGGCCGAGCCGATCGATCCCGACCGCGATCCGTTTGCCGAGGGTCACGAAGACCGGACGCCGCCCGAATTGTTCGCGCTGCGCCCCGACGGGGGCGCGCCGAACACGCCGGGTTGGCAGGTACGAGTGGTCCCCAACCTGTTCCCGGCCCTGACCCCGGATGCGGTGGCCCCCGAGCCGTACGCCGACCGCGATCTGTTCTGGTCGGCGGCCGCCACCGGCGCTCACGAGGTCATCATCAACGCTCCCGATCCGGTCCTATCGCTGGCCGAGCTGAGCACCGAGCAGGTCATCACCGCGGTCGAGGTGTGGCGGCAGCGGATGCGGGCCCATCCCGAGGCCGCCTGCGTGCACCTGATCGTCAACGAGCGCCGTGAGGCGGGGGCCTCGCTGCCCCATACCCACGCTCAGCTCTACGCGCTCCCATTCGTGCCCGCCGCGATCGCGCGGGAACGTGAACGGTTCGGGGCCTACACGACCCGGACGATGGGCGGCAACCTGCTCGGCGACCTCGTTCAGCAGGAGGTGCGCCAGCGCGAGCGGATCGTGGCCATCGATCGCGAGGCGGTCGTGATGGCGCCCTACGGGGCCCGCGTCCCCTACCAACTGCTGCTCGCGCCGCGCAGCCCGCGGCCGCGCTTCGAGGACGACGGACCCACGGGGGCCGCGCTGTTGCACGACGCTCTGGGCCGGCTGCGCGAGCGGCTCGGGGGAACCCCGCCGCTGAACCTGTGGGTGCGAACCGCCCCGCGCGGCGCTGAGCACTTCTGCTGGCGGATCGACATCCTGCCCCGCCTCACGCATCTGGCCGGCCTCGAGCTCGGCGCCGGGGTGAATCTCAACATCGTCGCGCCCGAACAGGTGGCGGCCGAGCTGCGTGAGACAGGCGGGTGAGAGCGCTGGTCCAGCGGGTCGCCCGGGCCTCGGTCGACGTCGACGGTGAGCGGGTGGCCGAGATCGGGCCGGGGCTGCTCGTCCTGCTCGGCGTGCATGTCTCCGACACCGAGGCCGCCGCCGACGCCCTGGCGGCCAAGGTCCGGGCTCTGCGCATCTTCCCCGACGCGGAGGGGCGCATGAACGAGGCCCTTGGTGATCGCGAGGTCCTCTGCGTCAGCCAGTTCACCCTGTACGCCGACGCCCGCCGCGGCAACCGGCCGAGCTACACCGAGGCCGCCCGGCCGGAGCTGGCCGAGCCGCTGTACGAGCGCTTCTGCGCCGCCCTGGACGCCCGCCGGGGCGTGTTCGGCGCGCACATGGCGGTCACCCTCGTAAATGACGGGCCGGTGACGCTGATGCTCGAGAGCCGTTAGTCG
>DASXHG010000203.1:0-1685 GCA_036488625.1 Solirubrobacteraceae bacterium
TGATCCGCATCGGGCCGCTGGCGCACGCTCCGACGTGGCTGGCGCTGGAGGCATTTCTCGGCCGCCCTCTCTAACGGAGCGTCGGACTCTGGACCTAGAGGCCGTGGGTCGCGGGGATCATCGGCGCTGGGCGTTCGTGAACGGCATGGACCATCTCGGTGTTATCAATCCCGCGGAGGTAGACCAAGGTGATCGCGGGAGAGGCGTTTGATGACCAAACTTGATGACCAATCGGCTCAAGCCCAGATTGGCGGACACGGAGGTACGGACAAACGCCTGCAAAAGGCAGCTTTATTGAAGTGGAGCCAGCCGGGATCGAACCGGCGACCTCCTGCTTGCAAAGCAGGCGCTCTCCCAACTGAGCTATGGCCCCTTCAGGCGGTCGAGTTTACGACGGGGGAGAACCAGCCGGGGCGGCGCGAACGCTTGGCGATCGACGGCGCTCGGATGGCGGTGGGTCGGGCCCGTCGAGGAGCAGACTGAGGTAGCCGTCGGCGATGTCATCGGCTCCGAGGCGCCCGCCCGGTCGGCACCAGTTGGCGGTGTGGTTGACCATGCCGAGGAGGGCGCCGCTCGCGATGCGGCGATCGCGCGGGCGAGTCGCGCCGGGTCGGGCTTCATCGAGGAGGCGGCCGACGATCCGCTCGAACGACTTTTGGTTAGCTCGAACCCGGCGCCACTGCTCGTCGGCCTCGATGACGTGGCGCTCCTGTTGAAAGACGAGCGTGTGGTCTTGGTACTCGATCACGTGGGCCACCCAGATCCGGACGAGCGTTCTGAGCCGGTCGGCGGCGGGCTCATCGCCGGCCCTTACCTCGCGGGCGCGCGCGAGCATCGGCTCTGTCATCGCGTCGCAGATGGCGATCAGGAGCTGCTCCTTGCTGCCGAAGTAGTGGTAGAGCGCACCGGTGGCCAGTCCCAGCTGCCGGGCCAGATCCTGCATGGTGGTCTGGTCGTAGCCCTGCCGGGCGAACGCCGACGCGGCGGCGGCGACGATCTCCTGCTGACGACGGTCGTAGCGCTCTTGGAGGCCGGGACGGATCGGACGGTCAGGCATGCCGGATAAGAGTAATCCACCGGTTGTCAAACGTTGTCCGAACCAACGTTCAAGCGAGAACGCCAGAAAGTAGGATCGTACGCATGTTCTTCGCGCTCGATGATGAGACCCAGCTCCTGCAGCGAACGGTCAGGGACTTCGCCCAGGCGGAGGTGGCTCCGGCGGCAGGCGAACTCGACCGTACGAAGTCCTTTCCCTACGAGATCGTGGCCAAGATGGCCGAGCTTGGCTGGATGGGAATCCCCTTTCCCGAGGAGCTGGGCGGCGCCGGCGGAACCACCCTCCAGTACGCGATTGCCGTCGAGGAGCTGACGCGCGCTGACTCGAGCGTGGCCATCACCCTGTGTGCGCACACGTCGCTGGGGACACAGCCGATCTACCTGTTCGGTACCGAGGAGCAGAAGGAGGAATGGCTTCCCCAGCTGTGCTCCGGGGAGATCCTCGGCGCCTTCGGCCTCACCGAACCCGAGGCCGGCTCCGACGCCGGGAACACCCAGACGCGCGCCCGCCGGGACAACGGCAGCTGGGTCATCAACGGGGCCAAGCAGTTCATCACCAACGCCGGAACTGACATCTCGGGCGTGGTCTGCCTGACGGCCCGGACCGGGGACGCCGCCGGCGGTCCCGA
>DASXHG010000121.1:0-3160 GCA_036488625.1 Solirubrobacteraceae bacterium
GACCACGCGGGCGGGTGCCCCGTTGGCAATCGACTTGGGCTTGGCGGCATGCCATTTCTCCATGCCCTCCAGCCCCCCCTCCTCGGCGGGGGCAAAGCCCTTGCCCTTGATCGTCGCGCAGTGCACGACCACCGGGCGCTCTGCGACCAGAGCCTCGCGCAGCGCATTGCGCAGCGCGCGCACGTCGTGGCCGTCGATCACCCCCATGTAGGCGAAGTCGAGCTCCTCCCACCACAGCCCGGGGGCCCAGAAGGCCTTGAGCGACTCCTTGAAGTGCGGGCCGAGGCGCTCGAAGGCGGCCCCGATCGGCGCCGGGAGCTTGGTCAGGCCACCCTCAACGCCCTCGCGGGCGTGCCACAACTTGGGGTTCATGCGGACACGGTTGAAATAACGCGACAAGGCACCGACGTTGGGCGCGATCGACATGCCGTTGTCGTTGAGGACGACAACGATCGGGGTGCCCTCTCCCCCGGCCTGGTGCACGGCCTCGAAGGCCACGCCACCGGTCAGCGCGCCGTCGCCGGCCACGGCGACGACCTTGCCGTCCGGGCCGTGGCCGCGGCGCATCGCCTCCTTGATCCCGACGGCGTAGCCGATCGAGGTCGAGGCGTGACCGGCGCCCATGATGTCGTGCTCGGACTCCGGGATCGAACAGAACGGAGCCAGGCCGCCGTACTTGCGAATCGTGTGCAGCTGGTCGCGGCGACCGGTGAGGATCTTGTGCGGATAGGCCTGGTGACCGACGTCCCAGAGGATCTTGTCCCGGGGCGAATCGAGCAGCGAGTGCAGCGCGACCGCAATTTCGCACGAGCCGAGGTTGGCCCCGAAGTGGCCACCGATCTCCCCCACCGTGTCGATGATGTGCTCGCGTACCTCCTGGGCGACCTGCTGGAGCTGCTCGTCGGTCAGCCCGTGCAGATCGTGGGGCGAGTCGATGCGGTTTAGGAGGTCGGTCATCAATAGCTCCGTGTCGCGATGAAGTTCGTGATCTGCTCGAGCTCGGAGGCGTCGGCCGCGGCGGCCTCGCTGAGCGCGGCGCGCGCTCGTCCGTGACACTCGTCGGCCAGCCGCCGCGCGCCTTCGAGGCCGAACTCGGTCACGTATGTACGTTTGCCGAGCCGCTCGTCACTGCCTTGATGCTTGCCGAGGGTGGCGTCTGATCCAGTCACGTCGAGAATGTCGTCGACGATCTGGAACAGCACCCCTAGCTCGCCGGCAAAAGCGCGGAACAGGGAGATTGTCGCAGGTCGCCGATCTCCGGCCAGATGCAGCACGCACTCGATGCTGGCCGCGATCAGGCGTCCGGTCTTCAGCTCGTGAAGCCGACGCAGTCCTTGCGCCCCGTCTCCGGCGGTCTCAGCCACATCCATGAACTGCCCGCCGACCATCCCCTGCACACCGGTGGCGGCGGCGAGTTCGGCCGCGGCGGCCAGAATGTCGGCCGGCTGACCGTGCTGGTTGGACAACAGATGACGGAAGGCTTCGGCGTACAGCCCGTCACCGGCCAGGATGGCCACGTCCTCGCCGAACGCCTTGTGGCAGGTCAGGCGACCGCGGCGCAGATCATCGTCGTCCATGGCCGGCAGGTCGTCATGGATGAGCGAATAGGTGTGGATGAGCTCGATCGCCGCCGCCAAGGGCAGGACCGAGTCGCGCTCGAGGCCGAGCGCACCCGCGGTGGCCAGGGCCAGCACGGGACGGATGCGCTTACCGCCGGCCAGGAGCGAATAGCGCATCGCCTCCTCGAGGCCGGCAGTGCCGATCTCGGTCGAGAAGCGCAGCTGCTCCAGGTAATCCTCCACGGCGACCCGAAGGTGGTCGGGATACCCGGGTTCGGGCATGGGGGCACGCAGCCTCCCGGCCGCCTGAACCGGCCGCAGCGGTTCGGTGGGGAGCACTAGGCCGCCACTAGGACGCCGGCAACGGAAGCTGACCGGGCAGATCCGGCAACGGCTCAAGCGCCGCGCGGGTCCACTGGTCAACCTGCGCGCTGGCCTCGGACGCCAGGCGAGCACACTCCTCGACCAGCGTCAGGGTCGCCTCGGGCTCCAGCCCACCTCCACGCAGCCGGTCCACAGCGTCGTTCAGCCGCGTGGTCAGCTCATTCAGGGCGTCGGTCACAATCGGGAAGGTTAGCGCCCGCCCGTTGCGCCTGGTGGCCTTCGGCGCCCTGGTGTCAGCCGGCGTCGAGGGCCGCGTTGACCAGCGCGTCGGCGCGAGCGTTCTGGGCGCGGGGCACGGTTCGGATCTGCCAGCGCGCAAACGGTCGCAGGGCCGTGATGGCCTGCTCGTACAACGGCCTCATGGCCGGATGCTTGACCTTGTAGGCGCCGGTGAGCTGGCGGGCGATGAGTTCTGAGTCGTTGACGAGCTCGATCTCATCGGCGCCGAGGGCCACGGCGCGTTCCACGCCCTTCAGCACGGCCTGATATTCGGCGACGTTGTTGCTCGCCACACCGATCGTCTCGGCGACCTCATCCAGCACGGTGCCGTCGGGATCGGAGACGACGACGCCGATGGCGGCCGGACCGGGGTTCCCGCGGGCGCCCCCGTCCACGTGGACGATGACCTTCATCGGCTTGGGCGCGCGGCTCAGTCGACCGCGAGCGCGGGCATCTCGCCCGGGATCCGCGGCCGGCGACGGTCGCGTACCGCGCGCTTTCCGCCTGCGGCGCCGTTTCCGTTCTCGCGCCGAGACGACGTCCGCCGGTCGACGATGACGGTCACGTTCGGGTCATCGGCGTAGTAGCTCGTCAGTCTGTCGAGCAGCTCGCCGGCGAGTGGTTTGGGCACCACGCAATAGATCATCGCCACGATCCTATTCAAAGCTACCCATTCATCGCCATCGAACAGACGTCGACTTTTTGGTCTGTTGGCTCGCGCCGAACGGTTTGGCGGGACACACTCGGGTTTTTGGCGCCCGGCGATTTCGCGGGCCCCGGGCCATCTAGACGGGGAGCGTGAGCCGACCGTGCTCGTCGACGAGTGCGTTCGTGCGTCGATCCTCGGGTGAAAGCTCATCGAGCTCGTAACCCTGGGTGATCACGCGAGCGCTGGGGACCTCCTCGGAGAGGTCGAGCTCGTAGCGATACCAGCACAGCTCCCAGGCGATGACGATGCTGACCAGCGGCGACTGGGGACCGGAGGGCAGGACCGCGAC
>DASXHG010000206.1:0-4942 GCA_036488625.1 Solirubrobacteraceae bacterium
TACAAGCTGATCGACGATTTCGAGCGCCGCTTCCCCAGCGGCCCACCGTCGCTGCGCGAGGCCGAGCGACTCGTGGTCCACGGCGATGTCACCTTCGGCGCCGACGTGATCGTCCGTGGGGCGGTCGAGCTCGACACCGAGACGCCGCGCGAGCTCGCGCCGGGGACCGTGCTGGAATAGCGTCCGTGACGGAGGGGGAAACCGACCAGACGGGCGATGCGATTGGCGGCCCACCCCGCCCGGTGACGATCGTGCTGGCCGACGACCACGCCGTCGTCCGGGCCGGTCTGCGCCTGCTCCTCAACGCCGACGCGGAGTTCGAGGTTGTCGGCGAAGCCGGAGACGTCGCGGGCACGGCCCGGTGCCTGAACGAGCTACACCCGCGCGTTCTGGTCCTCGACGTCAACATGCCGGAGGGCTCCAGCATTCCCGCCATTCCGGGCTTCCTCAGCGCGGCCCCGGCGACGCGGATCGTCGTGCTGACGATGAGCAACGACGCCAATCTCGCCCGCGAGGCGCTGCGGGCGGGGGCGACCGGCTTTGTGGTCAAGGAGGCGGCTGAGACCGAGCTGATCCAGGCCGTTCGCCTCGCCGCCGAGGGGCGGACCTACCTGACTCCCGAGCTCGGCGCCCGGCTGGCCACCGATCGCCGCCCGCCGAGCGCGATGACCGACGACCTCAGCGCCCGGGAGGTCGAGGTTCTGCGGCTGATCGCCCTCGGTCACACCAACGCCGAGGTCGCGGACCAGCTGTTTCTCAGCGTGCGCACGGTCGAGTCTCACCGCGCCCACATCCAGCAGAAGACCCAGCGCTCCTCACGCGCTGCGCTGGTCGCCTACGCGCGCGAGCGCGGACTTCTCTAGAAGTCCCTGGGCTCAGCGCCCGGGACTGCCACCGCGGCCGCCGGCCCCGGCGATCTCATCGCGCCGCGCCGGTCGCCGGGCTGACTTCGGAACCGACGCGATGAGGCTGGGCGGGACGCCGGCGCGGGTCGCGTGCGTGAGCGGCTGACGGACGCCGTGGCGGGTGGTCCAGGTGATGCGCGCGATCCGGTAGCGCAGCAGCGCCGCCCACGTCTGGGTGCCGATCACGCCATCGGGGGTCAGCCCATGAGCGGCCTGGAAGCTCTCGACTGCCTGCTGGGTCTTGGCGCCGAAGCCGCCGTCGACGCCGATCGCGTAACCGGCCGAGATCAGGTGCTCCTGGGCCCACACGACCATGTCACCGGTCGCCTTGCGGCTGATCGTGCCGAGCTCGGTGTAGGTCGTGTATCCCGCCAGCGGGCCGGCGGGACGCGACAGCGCGCGCCAGTCTCCCGCGCCCGCTACCTGCCAGTCCCACCAGCTCAACCCGCCCGCGCCGTACGCGCGCGAGAGCTGGCGAAACCGGATTATCTGATGGGCGGGCGGCGAGCCGTAGAGCTGGCCGAGGGGGTAGATCGGGCGCTGGTAGATGCGGTTGTAGGCGTAGGTGTGGGCAAAGACCGCATCCGTGGTCGTGCCGATGTCGCGCCAGTACATCTGGGGGACGTTCACCTGCGCGCCGCCCGGTCCCAGGAAGACCGAGTAGGGGAACGCGGGGTGGTAGTCGATGTACGGAAAGCCGGCCAGGGCAAGCGGGTAGCGGTAGCCGATCAGCCTGCGCAGGCGCCGGATGTAGGACTGCGCGGCGACGTACTTGCCCTCGTACTCGCTCTCGGCGTCGATGATCAGGCAATCAGCTCCGTCGCGAACCGCCCGTGCCCCCTGATAGGCCTCCGTGATCGGATGGTTGCCATACACGTATTGCCAGGCGCAGACACGGAGGCCGCCGGCGTGCAACTCAGAGACCACCGTCGGGCTGAACTGGGATGACCAGAAGCCCGTACCGTCGCTGCTCTTCATGATCACCGTCCCGACGCCATACTGGCGGGCGGCGGCGACGATCCGGGGCACGCTGCCGCCGCTCGAGTAGCCGAGCTCCCAGATCCACATCGCCCGTCGCGCCAGCGGGTTCCCCCGCCCGCGAGCGGCGGCTTGGGCGGCGGGCGCGCCGGACCAGAGTACGGCGGCCAGCACCAGCAGCGCCAAGGCTGCCCTAGGTAACCAGCGTTGCCCCTGGGCCCGGCGACCGCGCTTCTCGCGGCTCGGTGCCATACGGCGAGTCACCGTATCGGAAACCCCCCCGCAGGCCCGCAAGTTGCGGTGCGTCGGCGACAGCCGACCGAACGTATGGCGGCGTCGGTGAAAGACTCACCCCTTCTGCCGCTGGCAAATCGAACTTTGGAGAAGAGCAATGGCCGACACCACCTGCCACATGTCGATCTCGCTCGACGGCTTCGTCGCCGGGCCGGATCAAAGCCGCGAATACCCGCTCGGCAAGCGGGGCCGCGAGCTTCACGACTGGCACCTTGGCCACGAGCGCGCGAACGAGGCCGACGCCACGGCCGAGCGCCGTCTGCTGCGCCCCCGGGGCGCCTACGTCATGGGCCGCAACATGTTTGGCCCGATCCGCGGCGAGTGGGACGAGGAGTGGTCGGGCTGGTGGGGGCCCGAGCCGCCCTACCACGCGCCCGTGTTCGTCCTCACCCATCACTCTCACGCGCCGATCGAGATGGAGGGCGGGACGACGTTTCACTTCGTCACCGATGGTTTTGACGCCGCCTACGCCCAGGCCCGCGAGACTGCCGGCGCAGACGGCGTCGACATCGCGGGCGGCGCCTCGACCGTCCGTCAAGCGCTGGTGGCGGGCGTCATCGACGAGCTCTGGCTCGACATCGTCCCCGTCCTACTCGGGTCCGGCGAGGGGTTGTTCACCGGCGTCACCGAGTTCGATTTCGAGCCGAGCGAGGTCCTCGAGTCCCCGCTGGCGACGCACGTCTGCTACCGCCGGGTGCGATGAGACGAGTACACGCGACCGTCGGCGGCTCAGGAGGCGACCGCCGCTGACGCGTCGACCTCGCTGATCTTCGCCCGATCGCGTTCGTCATCCGATTCGCACTGGGCGCGATACTGCCGGCGGGCGTCGAGCACCTCGGTGACGATCAGTTGAATGGCGCCTCCGATCGGGATGGCGGCGATCGCGCCGAGTGGACCGGCGACCTCGGTGCCGATCGTTGCCGCGACCAGCACCGCCAGGGGAGAGAGCTTGACCATCTGGCCGTAGATGACCGGGCGCAGGTAATAGACCTCGACCTGGTGGTAGGCGAACACGATCCCGGTCACGATCAGCCCGGTCACCACGCCGTGGGAGAACGAGACGGCGGCGACGATCGCGATCGCAATGAAGGCACCGAAGATCGGCAGCATGTCCAGGAAAGCGACCAGGACACCGAGAGGCACCGGATACGGCAGTCCGGCCGCGAACAGCACCCCGGCCGTGATCACTCCCGCCAGCACGCTCGCGGCCAGGTTCCCGGTCACGAAGCCGCTCACGGTGCGCGCGATCCCGGAGCCGATGCGGCGGTAGCGCGGCTCGACGGTGTCGGGTATGAGCGAGAAGATCCGGTCCAGCCAGGTTGGGCCCTCGAGCAGCATGAAGAAGGTCATGAACGCGATCACCACCAGCCCGATGATGGTCCCGGCGAGACTGAGCGCGACGCCGATCCCGGAACCCGCCACTCCAGCTGCGGTCGAGCCGAGGCTCTTGCTCGACAGCAGCTTGTTGGCCTCTTGGACAACATGGAACTTGCGCTCAAAGAAGCCCAGAGGGCCGTGGCCCCGGCTCAGCTGGTCGAGTTGGCCCGGCAGGGCGGTGATGAAATGGTCAACTTGGGTGATCAGGGGCGGGATCAGCAGCAGGCCGAGCAGTCCCATCGCGATCACCGTCAGCACGAAGACCAGTACCGCCGCCCATCCCCGGCGCACCCCACGACGGACGAAGAACTCCACCGCCGGATTGAGCGCGAGTGCCCCCAGAAGCGAGATGAGTACGAGCGTGATCGCACCCCAGGCCACTGAAACGAAGGCCACCACCGCCACCATCCCGAAGATCAAGCCCAGGATCTCGAGCGCGCTGCGCACGGTGATGCTGACCTGGCGGCGCGGCGGGCCGTCGCCGGCGCGTGCCTCGAGTATCGCCACCCGCAGGCGGAGTTCCTGAACGATCTCCGACTGCGGCCCGGGCGGCTCCTGGCGCGTCAGCACCGGATCGGTTGACCGTCCGTCAACGTCGCCCGTTGCGTCGGGCGTCACCTCGTGACTGGAAACAGCGATGATCTGGCCCTCCTCATGGCGCAGTAACCCCTTCCCTGACACCTGCACGTGGAGGCTACCCGGCAGTCGCCGGCCCCACGCACAGCCCACTCAGTGGAGGTGCGGCGGTCTCATCGCCCAAACGGGAGCCCCGTGCCCCCGGTTTTCTCGGACTGCTTGTGAATCGCTACTTGATGAACAGGATCTCCGAGTACTTCGGCAGCGGCCACAGATCGTCGGCCACCAGGCGCTCGAGCGTGTCGGCGCCCTCGCGCACTGCCTCCATGGCCGGGACGACCGTGTCGCGCATGTACTCGGCGTGCTTGAGATTCTCTCCCTCGGGCTGATTCTCGGCCAGGTTGGCCGACTCGAGAGTCCGCAGCGCCTCGACGGTCTGGCTCACCGCCGCCTCGACCTCGCCCGCCAGCTCGGGCAGCTGCGCACCCATCAGGACGGCGATGTAGCGCGCCGCGGCGGGGATGATCATCGTCCGCGCGATCGACGCCGCCGTCTCGCCCTCGATATTGAGCTTGGTCACGTACTGCTCTAGGAACACCTCGTAGCGTGACTCGAGCTCGCGCGGGGAGAGCACGCCGTAGTTCGAGAACACCTCCTGGGTCTCATCGGTAAGCAGATAGGGCAGCGCGTCCGGGGTCGTACGGAGGTTGAGCAGTCCGCGCTGCTCGGCCTCGGAATGCCACTCGTCGGAGTAGTTGTCGCCACCGAAGACGATCTGCTTGTTGGCCGCGTAGCTGCGCTGCAGAATCGGC
>DASXHG010000172.1:0-1915 GCA_036488625.1 Solirubrobacteraceae bacterium
AGCAGATAGGGCAGCGCGTCCGGGGTCGTACGGAGGTTGAGCAGTCCGCGCTGCTCGGCCTCGGAATGCCACTCGTCGGAGTAGTTGTCGCCACCGAAGACGATCTGCTTGTTGGCCGCGTAGCTGCGCTGCAGAATCGGCCGCAGGGCCGCCTCGAGCTCGGTCCCCTGCTGGAGCGCGTCCTCGAGCTCTTCAGCGAGGTAATCGACGGCCTCGGCGACGATCGTGTTCAGGACCGTGTTGGGGAGCGACAGCGACATGCTCGAGCCCAGGGCCCGGAACTCGAACTTGTTGCCCGTGAACGCGAACGGGCTCGTGCGGTTGCGGTCACCGCCGTGCATCGGCAGAGGCGGCAGGACGGGCGTACCCAGGCCCAGGAACGACTCGGGCGTGGACTCGCCGACTTCTCCTCGCTCGATCGCCCCGAACACCTTCTCGAGCTCGGCGCCGAGGAAGATCGAGATGATCGCCGGCGGAGCCTCGTTGGCTCCGAGGCGGTGGTCCTGACCGGGGGAGGCGATCGAGGCCCGGAGCAGGCCCTGGTGCTTGTTGACGGCCTGGATCACCGCGGCGCAGAAGAACAAGAACTGAAGGTTCTCGTGCGGGGTGTCGCCGGGCTCGAGCAGGTTCTCCCCGCCGTCGGTGCCCATCGACCAGTTGTTGTGCTTGCCCGAGCCGTTGACGCCGGCAAACGGCTTCTCGTGCAGTAGGCAGACCAGCCCGTAGCGACGGGCCACGTTCTGCATGACCTGCATGGTCAGCTGCTGGTGATCGGCCCCGACATTGGAGTTCTCGAAGATCGGCGCGACCTCGTACTGGGCCGGCGCCACCTCGTTGTGACGGGTCTTGATCGGCACGCCGAGCTTGGCCAGCTCGCGCTCGGTGTCGAGCATGCAGGACAGCACCCGCTCCGGGATCGACCCGAAGTAGTGGTCGTCAAGCTCGTGGCCCTTGGGGGGCTTGGCGCCGAACAGGGTGCGGCCGGTGGTGAGCAGGTCAGGGCGCTCGAAGTAGTACTGCTCGTCGATCAGGAAGTACTCCTGCTCGGGCCCGACCGTGGTGAACACGCGCGATGATTCGTTGTTGCCAAACAGCTTCAGCGCCCGTATGGCCGACCGGGAAAGGGCGTCCATCGAGCGCAGCAGCGGGATCTTGTGGTCCAGCGCCTCACCCGTCCAGGAGACGAACGCGGTCGGAATGCAGAGCAGGGCGCCGTTGGGATTCTCGAGGATGAAGGCGGGCGACGTGGGATCCCAGGCCGTGTAGCCACGGGCCTCGAACGTGGCCCGGATCCCGCCGGTCGGAAACGACGACGCGTCGGGTTCGGCCTGGATCAGCTCCTTGCCGGAGAACTCGGCCAGCGCCGCGCCCTCGCCGGTGGGGGAGTAAAAGCTGTCGTGCTTCTCAGCCGTCAGCCCGGTCAGGGGCTGGAACACGTGGCTGTAGTGGGTGGCTCCCTTCTCCATCGCCCACTCCTTCATGGCCAGCGCGACCGCGTCGGCCAGTGAGGTGTCCAGGGCGGCGCCCTTGGCCAGGGTCTTGGACAGCCGCTTGTAGACGTCCTTGGGCAGGCGCTGGCGCTGGATGGCCGGGCTGAAGACGTTCTCGCCGAAGATCTGGTTGTCCGACGCGGTCAGATCGGGGGCACCGATCTCGAACCCGTTGGAGTCCCACTTGGTGGCAAAGACGTTCGACTGGCGTAGAGGCATACGAAAGCTGATCCTTCCTAATCGGCGCCTCGGCGGCCGGGCGCACGCGTGAATTTTTCTTCGCCAGCGTAGGTGAGCCCTTGGCGCTGGTCACTATCCCGATGTCCAAACCGGCCCCGCCTCAGTTCGCCGGGCGGCGAAACCGCCGACGATACCTCGGCATTTTTGCGGGAATCCGGCGGCGCGGCGGCGACCACGGCCGACTT
>DASXHG010000263.1:0-2886 GCA_036488625.1 Solirubrobacteraceae bacterium
CACCTTGACCTGCGGCCCGTAGCGGCTGTCGTTGACCCACTCACCCCTCACGTGGACCCGCTCACGCTCCTCGAGATGGACCAGAGGGCCCACCAGCGTCACCGGTGTTCCGTCGCGCCCGGCCGCCTCGAGCACGGCCCACCCCGAGTCAGGATTGGCGAACCGCACCTGGTGGATCGTGATCTCAGCGTCAAAGCTCTCGGGCATGACGCGGACGTTAGAGTCGGCGCGCCCGCGCCGTCGGCAATCGTGACACCGACGTCACATTCACGATCGGCGTTCGGCGGCGCGCACCGCGGCCTGTAGGCCCTCGCTCCCGACCAGCGGGCCGAAGCGACGCACGATCGGCCGCACTGCCGCCAGGCCGATCCGTCCGCGGTTGCCCAGCGGCTGAACGCGAACCTCCGTCAAGACCCGCGATCCGGGCTCGGTGGCCTGGACCCAATGAGCAAACACGACCCGCGCTGTGCCCGGCTGGTCCCAGGTCCGGAAGTCGGCCGGTCCGGCCAGTCGGGGGTAGTCGCGCCTCAGAGTCCAGATCCGGCCCACCAGGCCCGAGACCACCGCGAGCTCGCCCTCGGCCAGGACCATGAACGGGGGCTGGCGAAAGAGTTCGTCCATCGTCAGGTCTCGGCTGAGCCCCGGAATCCGCCAGCGCACCAGGCGGCCCAGTCTCCCGGTCTTGCTCAGCGGGAGGTCGCGGGCGGCCCGCCAGAGAACGTCCGGTGAGGCCGTGCTGTCGCGGGAGTAGGCGACGCGGAGACCGTCCTCGGGGAGCCACTGATCGAGGTCAGGTTGCATCCCGCGGTTCTACACGACGCCCGCTTTCAGGGATCATCTCCGCGTGCTCGCGCACGCTCTCGCGCCGGTTAGGCCGGCTCTCGCCGACCGGCTCGGCATTCCGCGCTCGCTGCCCGGCGCCCGCGGCGTGGCTTTGACCTTCGATGACGGGCCCCATCCGGAGGGCACCCCGGCCATCCTCGAGGGCCTCGCTCGGGCGGACGCCCGGGCCACGTTCTTCGTGGTCGGTGAGCAGGTCCGCCGTCGGCCGGCGCTGCTGGCTGAAATCGAGGCCGCTGGTCATCTCGTGGCGCTGCACGGTGATCGGCACCGTCTCCAGCTCCGCCTGCGCGCCCGGGAGCTCGACGACGACCTGATTCGGGGCGTCGCGGCGATCGAGGACGCGCTCGGGCACGGTCCGGTCTGGCATCGGCCTCCGTACGGCATCTACAGCCCCGCCGGACTGCAGGGTGCGCGGGCGATGGGACTGCGCCCGCTGCTGTGGTCGCGATGGGGCAAGGACTGGCGCAAATTCACGACCCCGGACCGGATCGCCGCCCGGGTCATCTCCGGAGTGTTGCCGGGAGATGTGATCCTCCTGCACGATGCGGACTTCTACAGCGCCCGGGGCTCGCACCGGAGGACCGCGTCGGCTCTGGCGCTGATCGCGGCCGAGCTCAAACGCCGAAAAGTCGGTACCGTCCTCCCTGTCTGACAGCCTTGCCAGAGCGCACACTCACTGGCACGATTGGCGATCTGGGGGGCCCCTGGGCACCGTCGATCGGCCGGGCTAGGTGTCGACCCAACGCGCCTCCGGGCGTCTGTACACAAATGACCACCGCATCCGCTTCCGCTTCTTCCTCGAGCGCCCCTGACTTCGCCCGCTTCGCGATCGGCTTTGACCATCGCGACCGCGAGCGCCTGCACGCGCTCATCGATGACGTGCTGGACTCCAACCGCTGGTCGGAGGCCGCCATGACCGAGCGCTTCGAGACCGGCTGGGAGGCCTGGAACGAACTGCCCGCGGTCGCCGTCTCGAGTTGGTCGGGAGGCGCGCTCGCCGCGCTGCACTTCGCCGGCGTCCAGGGCGAGACCGTGCTCTGCCCATCGAACACGTTCATGGCCACGCCGCTGGCCGCGATCCGGTCCGGCGCCGACGTCCAGTTCGTGGACTGCAACCGCGAGGACCTGTGCATGTCGTTCTCCGACTTCGAGGCCAAGGCGGAGAAGCACAAGCCGCGCGCCGCCTTCCTCGTTCACATCGGCGGCCACATCGCCTTTGACTCTCAGCGGATCGCCGATTACTGCCGCGAGCACGGGATCTTTCTGATCGAGGACTGCGCCCACGCTCACGGTGCTCACTGGGGCGACCGCAAGCCGGGCTCCTACGGTGATGCCGGCGTGTATTCGCTGTACGCGACCAAGACCATCTCGACCGGGGAGGGCGGCGTGCTCGTCTCCCGCCGTCCCGAGGTGATCGCGCACGCGCAGAACTTCCGCAACTACGGCAAGCCGAGCTACGAGGTCCCAGGCCTGAACTTGCGCATGTCCGAGTTCACCGCCGCCCTCGGCCTGGTTCAGATCGAGCGTCTGCCCGAGATCGTGGCCTGGAAGAACCAGATCGCCCGCTCCGAGCTCGACCCGCAGTACCCGAGTCGGCTCGAGCTGCCCGAGGGCATGGAGTCCGGGCTCTACAAGTACATCGTGTTCGACTGGCTCGAGCGCTCGACCGGCCGCGTCTATGACGAGCCGTGTCACCGCATCATGGGACACGACGTCGAGCTGCCCAACTCCGATTGGGTGGCGCGTAACCATTCCTGCGTCCCGCTCTACTACCGGCCAGAGAACTGATGACCGGCGCCACGACCAGAAAGCAGTCCCGATGAGAGTGCTCGTCACCGGGGGCTCCGGGTTCATCGGCAGCCACGTCGTCGACAAGCTCCGCGCGCGCGGGCACGAGCCGGTCATCTACGACCTCCGTCCCTCGCCTTGGCACCAGGACCCGGCGCGCCCGGTCGACACGGTGCTCGGGTCGATCACCGACCGTGAGGCGCTCGAGCGTGCGCTGCACAGCTGCGACGCCGTCGCTCACCTGGCCGCGGTCGC
>DASXHG010000327.1:0-4178 GCA_036488625.1 Solirubrobacteraceae bacterium
CACCGAATCCGGTTAGATACGTAAAGAAGCCCATCGTCCGATCTAGGTAGAGGGAAGCGCGGACGAGGCCGTGGTGTGCAGACATGGCCATACCGACTGCCAGCGCCGTCCGCGAGCGAGTGTATCGAAGGTCTCCGGGTAAACGCCCTCGCGAGCGACCCTGGCCGGGGCCAAAAAGGCTGGAAAGTCGATAAATGCCAGCTAAGCGGTGCTCGCCACAATTTCCGTTGCACCGAGAGAGACCCTGATGGTGGCTGGCCAGGAGGCAGGGAGCGTGGCGCAGCAGCGCTGCGCGAGCTCCTGACGACGCCGCCAGGCGCCTTCAGGGACTGCTCGAATGCGGCGGAAATTGCGGCGAGTGCCGCCGAGTTGCAGATCGGCCAGTGAGCAGGCCCGGCGAGAGCTCCATGATCGCCGCCACGGGCAGCCCGACCACATTCAGGTAATCGCCCGCGATCGCGGAGATCAGCAGCGCGCCACGCTCCTGGATGGCATACGCCCCGGCTCGCCCCTGCCACTCGCCCGTGTCCAGGTAGCAGTCGATCTCCTCCGTGGCCAGGGGGCGAAACTGGACCTCGGTGGTGGCGGCCAGGGTCCGGGTCCGGCCGTCCTCGATCAGGCAGACGCCGCCGATCACGGCGTGGCGCCGACCGGCCAGCGCGGCCAGCGTCTCCCCCGCGTCGTCGCGGTCGCGTGGTTTTCCGTACAGGCGGGCGCCAAGGGCCACCACGGTGTCAACCGCGAGGACCGTGCCGCCGGGCTCGTGCTCGGCGACGGCCGCCGCCTTGCGGTAGGCGTTCTCGACCGCGACCTCGGCCGGCGGGCCCGCGTCAAGCTCCGTCACGCCAGGGACGCGGACCGTGAACTTGACCCCGAGCCGCTCCAGGATGGCCCGTCGCTGCGGCGAGGCCGAGGCGAGGATCAGACCGGGCAGCTCGTCAGCGAAGGTCGGGGAAGAACAAGGCCACCTCGCGCGCCGCCGATTCGGGGGCGTCGGAGCCGTGGACCATGTTCTGGCCGACCTCGATGGCGTAATCGCCGCGGATCGAGCCGGTGTTGGCCTGCAGGGGGTTGGTGGCCCCGATCACCTGGCGGGCGGCGGTGATCGCCTGCTCGCCCTCGAGCACCATCGCCACCAGCGGGCCGGAGGTGATGAACTCGACCAGTTCCTCAAAGAATGGCTTGCCCTCGTGCTCGGCGTAGTGCTGAGTGGCCGTCTCGCGGCTCATGGTCATCAGCTGCAGCGCGACCAGCCGCAGGCCCTTGCGCTCGAAACGGGCGATTATCTCCCCGGTCAGCTGGCGGGAGAAGGCATCAGGCTTGACGAGGATGAGCGTACGCTCCAAAACAATCGGCTCCAGACTCGAGGATGGAATCAATCAGGTCGTCGAGGGCTGCTCGGTGGCAGCCTCCGACGCGGACTCGCGGCGGCGACGCGCGCGGCGCGGGGCCGGGGCGGGCACGCCGATCTCGGCCTCACAGAAGGGGCAGACCTTCCAGGTCGGATCGAGGGGACGCCCGCACGACTGGCAGGGGTCCTTGAGCTTGCGCATACAGTTCGGGCAGCGCAGAAAGTCTTTCTCGACCTCGTAGTCGCAGTGCGGGCAGAGGTGGTAGCCGAGCTCGGCCAGTCGCGCCTCCGCGGCCTGCATCTCGAGCTCTCGCTCCCGGACGTCGTCGAGGAACTCGGGCGGGCGCACGATCATGTAGACGATCGTGCCCACGAACGGGAACAGCGAGGCCGCCGTGGCGCAGCCGATCAACAGCGGATCGGCGATCCGCCGACGGGCGTCGGCATAGGTCCAGTAGATCAGGGCGAACCAGATCACGAACAGGAACAGGACGACCAGCTCAACGGCCAGGTTGAGGGCGCTGTTGTGAATTCCGAAGATCGCGTAGGGCAGCATGTGACGAGCCGAGTGTATTGAGGTCAGCGTTCCGTCGCTCCCTTAGGTACGCGATTTCTGGCTGGTTTCCTGTTGCCACACGGCGGATTTACGTGCGGATGGCTACAGAAATGCCCGTCCGAACAGATACCCAATCCCGAAAAACACGAGAATGACCACGGCGACGGCGAGGGCCACGAGCCCCATCATGGCCAGAAACCGCGGCTGGTCGTCGTCGTCGTCGTTCACAGCGCGCGCACATTACGGCGCTGGGCGGCGGCGAGGAGATCGGCGACCAGCGTGAGGGAGCCGGTGGCCACGACCAGCCCGTCTGCCCCGGCCAGGCTGCGGGCCCGCTCCAGCGCGCGGGTGGGTTCGCGGATGACCTCCGCCGGCGGCCCATCGAGCTGGGCGCTGAGCGACTGCAACGTGGGCGGCGGCAGCGAGCGCGAGCTGGTGGTGCGGGTGAAGACCACCTCAGAGCAGAGCGGCAGCAGCAAGCGCAGCATCGACGCCGCGTCCTTGTCATCCAGAATCGAGACGACGGCCACGACCCGCTCGTGCCGGGCGGCGATCTCAGGCAGCGACTGCACCAGGGCGCGCATCCCGTCGGGGTTGTGCGCGCCGTCGAGCACGGTGACCGGATCGGTACCGATCTGCTGCAGACGGCCCGGAACGCGGACCTCGGCCGCGGCCGCGGCCACGGCGGCCTCGTCGAGCTCGCCCAGGAAGGCCTCGGCCGCCGTGCGCGCGAGGGCGAAGTTCTTGCGCTGGTAGGCCCCCGGCGCGCCGACGCCGACGCCGGGGTCAAGCCCGGCCCGCACGATCCGAGCGCCCTGCTCAGCGGCGACGCGCTCGGCGATCGTCTCCACCTCGGGATCGAGCTCGGCGCCGAGGACGAGGGTGCCCCCGGGCTTGACCACGGCCAGTTTCTCGCCCGCGATGTCGGCCAGCGTCGGGCCCAGCCAGCGCGTGTGCTCGAGCCCGACACTGGTCAGGACCTGGACGGTGGACGGGATCACATTGGTGGCGTCGTAGCGGCCTCCGAGCCCGGCCTCGACGACCGCCACCTCGACCTCGCGCTCGGCCAGCTCGCTGTAGGCGGCTGCGGTCAGCGCCTCGAACTGGGTCACGTGGTCATCCTCGGCGGCCGAGCGATCGACGAGCTCGGCGGCCCGGGCCGCCCGGGTCACGGCGGCCGCGAAGCGGGCGGGCTCGAGGTCGTGGTCATCGATCCGGATGCGCTCGCCGAATGAGACCAGGTGCGGTGACAGATACGCCCCCGTCCGCAGCCCCTGCCGGGTGAGGATGGCGGCGATCATTCGCGCCGTGGAGGACTTGCCGTTGGTCCCGACGACATGGATCGAGCGAAAGCGCCGCTCGGGGTGGTGCAGCGCAGTCATCAGGCGCCGCATCCGATCCAATCCGAACCGCATCCCGAACAACTCCAGCGAGCGGAGGTAGCGCTCGGCCTCGGCCTCATTCATCGCCGTCGCCGCTTCCTGGCCGCGTTCACAGGGCGGCCAGTTCTTCCTGCAAACGCCGAAGCTTTTCGCGCTCGGCGTCGACGACCTGCGGCGGAGCCTTGGCCACGAACCCGTCATTGCCGAGCTTGCGCTCAGCCCGTTGGATCTCCTCGGCGAGCTTGGCCCGGCGCCGGGCCAGCCGGCGCGACGCTGCCTCCAGGTCGAGCTCACCCCCGGCCAGGATCTCGATCGCGCCCCCGGGGATGGGCACGGTGGCCACGATCTCGCCCGAGCCCTCGGCGCCGTCGGGCGCGGACCGGCCGGCGTCGGCGGCGCCGGCCGGCGCACCGGCCAGATCCAGGCGCGCGAGCCGCACCAGGTGCTCGAGGGTCTCCTCATAGCCGGTGGCGCGCAGGCGCGCGCGGACGGTCGCGCCGGGCTTGACCTCGGCCGTGTCGCGCCAGGCGCGCATCGCCTGGACGGCAGCGATGACCCGGTCGATGGCCGACTCGGCCGCCTCATCGACGGGCGCGGACGGACCGGCCGAGCGCGCGGCCAGCAGCCCCTCGCTGCCCGGAATGTGACCGTAGATCTCCTCGGTCTCGAACGGGATCAGCGGATGGGCGAGGCCCAGCGTCTCGGTGAGCACGAACAGGAGCGTCGGGGCCAGATCCGCCTCCCGTGCCCGCAGCCGCGGCTTGACCAGCTCCAGGTACCAGTCGCACAGTTCGGCGTAGATGAAGTCGTAGACCCCGAGCGCGGCGTGCGAGAAGTCATAGCGCTCGATCCGCTCGCCGACCTCGGTCCGGGCCCGCTCCAGACGGGA
>DASXHG010000375.1:0-5670 GCA_036488625.1 Solirubrobacteraceae bacterium
CGGGCGACGGAGAAGAACGAGCTAAGAGCGCCGGGCATTCTCAGACAGCTCTCAGGACTGGTCCGGGGCGTGGTGGGTCTCGGTGTAGATGCCGGCCGCGAGCAGGGCTCCGGCGGCGCCGAGGACCACGCCGGCGAGGGCGCGGGACAGGATCGACATGAGGTCTCCAGGCGGTAGACGAGTGGGTCGCCACACCATCGGCGCGAGGCCGAAGGAGGCGCGAAGACGTGGGTAAGTCCTGAGTAGGACGAGATTCGTAGAGTACGAGGAACTGCCTCTGAAACCAGGAGTTTTGAACCTATGTCCGCCAACAGCTTCGATGCCCGGGCCACGCTGCGCGTCGGTGACCGGTCGTTTGAGATCTACCGCCTGGATGCTCTGCAGTCCAAGTTCGACGTCACCCGGCTGCCGTTCTCGCTGAAGATCTTGTTGGAGAACCTGTTGCGGTGCGAGGACGGCGAGTCGATCCGAGCCCAGGACATCGAGGCGCTGGCGACCTGGAACGCCAAGGAGGAGCCGTCGAAGGAGATCGCGTTCACGCCGGCCCGGGTGGTGATGCAGGATTTCACGGGGGTGCCGGCGATCGTCGACCTGGCGGCGATGCGCGACGCGATGCGCGAGATGGGCGGAGATCCGAACAAGATCAACCCGCTCGTCCCGGCCGAGCTGGTCATCGATCACTCCGTCCAGGTCGATGCCTTCGGGTCGGCCAAGGCGTTCCAGGTCAACGCCGAGCGGGAGTTTGAGCGCAATCAGGAGCGCTACGCGTTCCTGCGCTGGGGTCAGGGCGCGTTTGCCAATTTCAAGGTCGTCCCGCCGGACACCGGGATCGTCCACCAGGTCAATCTGGAGTACCTGGCGCGGGTGGTGTTCGTCGACGAGTGGCGCAACCTGGCCTATCCGGACACCCTGGTGGGCACCGACTCGCACACCACGATGATCAACGGGCTCGGCGTGCTCGGCTGGGGCGTGGGCGGAATCGAGGCCGAGGCGGCGATGCTCGGCCAGCCGATGTCGATGCTCATCCCCCAGGTGCTCGGCTTCAACCTGGTCGGCGAGCTGCACGAGGGGGCGACGGCCACCGACCTCGTGCTGACCGTGACCGAGAGGCTGCGCGAGCGCGGCGTGGTGGGCAAGTTCGTCGAGTTCTACGGCCCCGGGCTGGCCCAGCTGCCCCTGGCCGACCGGGCCACGATCGGCAACATGTCCCCGGAGTTCGGGTCCACGTGCGCGATCTTCCCGATCGACGCCGAGACGCTCCGCTATCTCGAGTTCTCCGGGCGGCCGAAGGAGCTGATCGACCTCGTCGAGGCCTACGCCAAGGAGCAGGGGCTCTGGCACGACGAGAGCTCCGAGGAGCCGACCTTCAGCGACAAGATCGAGCTCGACCTAGGGGACGTCGTGCCCAGCATCGCCGGACCCAAGCGCCCGCAGGACCGCGTCTCGCTGACCGAGGCCAAGGCCGAGTTCCGGATGGCCCTCGAGGGGCTGCTGCCCGACGACGATGGCAACGGCGAGGACGAGGCGATCGAGGAGTCCTTCCCGGCCTCGGACCCGGTCTCGACTCATCACGCCAACGGTGTGGGCTATGAGCCCCACGGGGGGACGGGCGGGGCTCAGGTCGCGGAGCGCAAGACCGCCGAGACCCCGGTCACGCTGGCCGACGGGACCGAGACCGAGCTCGATCACGGTCACGTCGTCATCGCCGCCATCACCAGCTGCACGAACACCTCCAACCCCTCGGTCATGCTCGGCGCCGGAATCCTGGCCCGCAACGCGGTCCAGAAGGGCCTCAAGGTCAAGCCGTGGGTCAAGACCTCGCTCGCCCCGGGGTCCAAGGTGGTGACGGAGTACCTCGACCGCGCCGGGCTGACCGAATACCTCAACGAGCTCGGCTTCAACCTCGTCGGCTACGGGTGCACGACCTGCATCGGCAACAGCGGGCCGCTGCCCGAGGAGATCTCCGACGTGGTCGGGGCCGAGGATCTGGCCGTCGTCTCGGTGCTGTCCGGTAACCGCAACTTCGAGGGCCGGATCAATCCCGACGTGAAGATGAACTACCTCGCCTCCCCCCCGCTGTGCGTGGCCTACGCGCTGGCCGGGACGATGGACATCGACCTCTACGACGAACCGCTCGGCGAGGACAAGAACGGCGAGCCCGTGTTTCTCAAGGACCTCTGGCCGGGCGAGCAGGAAGTCGCCGAGACGATTGAGGAGGCCGTGCAGTCGGACATGTTTCGCAAGAGCTACGGCGAGGTGTTCGACGGCGACGAGCGCTGGAACTCACTCGATGTCCCGACGGGCCAGAGCTTTGCTTGGGACGAGCGCTCGACCTACGTTCGCAAGCCGCCCTTCTTCGAGGACCTGCCGCGCGAGCCGGAACCGCTGCAGGACATCGAGAAGGCGCGCGTGCTGGCCATCCTCGGTGACAGTGTGACCACCGACCACATCTCCCCGGCCGGCTCGATCCGCCGCGACGGGCCGGCGGCCAAGTACCTCAACGAGCACGGCGTCGAGGCCCGGGACTTCAACTCCTACGGCTCGCGCCGCGGCAACCACGAGGTGATGATGCGGGGCACGTTCGCCAACGTGCGCCTGCGCAACCAGCTCGCCCCGGGGACCGAGGGGGGCGTGACGCGCTACCTGGCCGACGGCTCCGGAGACGAGATGTCGATCTACGACGCGGCGATGCGCTACATCGAGCAGCACATTCCGCTGATCGTGCTCGCCGGCAAGGAGTACGGCTCGGGCTCGTCGCGCGATTGGGCGGCCAAGGGAACCAAGCTGCTCGGCGTGCGTGCGGTGATCGCCCAGAGCTTCGAGCGCATCCATCGCTCCAACCTGGTCGGGATGGGCGTCCTGCCGCTCCAGTTCGCCGACGGTGATTCGGTGGAGTCGCTCGGGCTCACGGGCGAGGAGGAGTTCACCATCACCGGGATCGCCGACGTCGACGAGATCCCGCGCCAGCTGACCGTCAAGGCCGGCGATAAGGAGTTCGAGGTCACGGTGCGGATCGATACACCGAAGGAGCAGCGCTACTACCACCACGGCGGGATTCTGCAGTTCGTGCTGCGCCAGCTCCTGCGCTGATCACCGCCGATTTCGTGTCCCACTAAGGTTCCCCGTCATGCCCATCCCCGAGATGTTCCGCAGGCTGATCACGACCGCTGGCCCGAGCGGTCATGAGGCACAGACCGCACGCGTCTGGCGCGAGGGCTGCGAGTCCTGGGCGGCCGAGGTTCGTGCCGACAACGTCGGCTCGTCCTTGGCCCGCGTGCCGGGCACGGCTGATGGACCGACGCTGGCCGTGATCGGGCACATCGACGAGATCGGCATTCACGTCTCGCACATCGAGGACGAGGGGTATCTGCGCTTCGGCGAAGTCGGCGGCTGGGATCCGGTGGTGCTGGTCGGACAGCGGATTCGGATCGCCGCGCGTTCCGGGGAGGTCCTCGGCGTGATCGGCCGCAAGCCGATCCATCTGCTGCGCGGCTCCGATCGCGAGAAGGTTCCGCAGGTCAAGGATCTGCATATCGATATCGGTGCCAAGGACGGCGACGAGGCGCGGAGCATGGTCCGCATCGGCGACGTCGGCGTGATCGATGTCCAGCCGATCGAGCTGCCCGGCGACCGGTTGGTCTCGCGCTCCCTCGACAATCGCATCGGTTGCTTTGTGGCCGCCGAGGCGGCCCGGCTGGTGGCCGAGGACGGCGGCGCTCCCGGAGATGTCGTGGCCATGGCCGTGGTCCAGGAAGAGACGAGCTTCGGGGGAGCCCGGACAAGTGCCTTCTCGCTGTACCCGGATCTGGCCATCGTCGTCGACGTGACCTTTGCCACTGACCAGCCGGGCATCGACCTGGGGCCGATCACCAAGCACCCGCTGGGCTCGGGCCCGGTCGTGGCCCGCGGCACGGTGCTTCACCCGGTCGTGACCGAACTGCTGTACGAGACCGCCGAGCAGGAGGGCTTTGAGTTCACGGTCGAGTCGCTGGGGCGGACGACCGGAACCGACGCGGACGCGGTCAACATCGCCCGCGGCGGCGTTCCCACCGGGCTGGTGTCGGTGCCGATCCGCTACATGCACTCGCCGGTCGAGCTTGTCTCCATGGGCGATATCGCGGCCGCGGCCCGATTGATCGCCGCCTTCGCCCGTCGGCTTGAGCCCGGCATGTCGTTCGAGCGCTGAGCCGGGCTTGCTGCTGCTGTTCGACGTCGACGGCACGCTGGTCGGAGGCGCGTCCACCGAGCACAGCCGCGCGCTGCGCGAGGCGTTGCACGAGGTGCATCACGTCGATGTCGCCGCGACCGGGCGGGGTCTCGATCCGGCGGGACGGACGGACAACGAGATCGCCCGGCTGCTGCTGCTCGAGGCCGGGGTCTCGGCCGAGCAGATCGACCGCCATCGCCACGACGTGCGCGAGGCATGCTGCCGCATCTACGCCCAGCTCTGCCCACCCTCGCTGGCCGACAGGGTGCTGCCGGGAATACCCGAACTGCTGGACTGGCTGCAGGGCGAGCCGAGCGTGACCCTGTCGCTGGTCACCGGGAACTTCGAGCCGGTCGCGCGGCTGAAGCTGACGCGCGCCGGGCTGGGCGCGCACTTCCGCCACGGCGAGGGCGGTTTCGGATCTGATTCCGAGGATCGCACCGACCTCCCCCACATCGCCCGCAAGCGCGCCGGGATCGGGGGCGTAGCGCATCCGCGCGAGGACACGATCGTGATCGGCGACACCCCGCGCGACATCGTCTGCGCGCGGGCCGACGGGGTGCGGTGCCTGGCCGTGGCCACGGGTCCCCACGGGATCGATGAGCTCGCCGATGCCGACGGGGTGGCCGCCAACGCCGATGAATTGCGACCCCTGATCGAGGCCGCGCTGGCGTCCTGAGAGGGCGCTACTTCGGGGTCGGGAACTGCGCGCGCATCATCAGGTCCCAGACTCGGTCGGGGGTGATCCGCCGCTGACCCATCATCAGGTGGGCGCTGGGGGTGACCGGATAGCGGGCCTTCGGTCGCCGCGTACCCAGGGCCTTGACGATCGTCTCGGCCACCTTCTCAGGACCTCCGCCCAGCTTGACCATCGGGCCCTCGTAGGCCTCGGCGGTGATCTTCGCCACCTGGCGGTTGAAGTCGGCGTAGGGGTCGGTCGCATCCTGGCCGGCGCGGTCCACCGAGCGCGAGGCCACCTCCCCGAAGCCGGTCGTGATCAGGCCGGGTTCGATCAGAATCACATCGACGCCGAAGCCGCGGACCTCGAAACGCAGAGCGTCGCTCAGCGCTTCCAGCGCGTATTTGGTGGCGTGGTAGACGCCGCCACCGGGGAAGGTGAGCCGCCCGCCCATCGAGCCGATGTTGACGATCCTGCCCTGTCCGCGTTCCCGCATCCCGGGCAGCACGAGCTGGCACATCCGGATCAGACCGAAGACGTTGGTCTCGAACTGGGCACGGACGTCCTCGACCGGGATCGACTCGACCGCTCCGGACTGGCTGTAGCCGGCGTTGTTGATCAACACGTCGATGCCGCCCGCAGCCTTCTCGACCTCGGCCACGGCGGCGCTCATCGACTCCTCGGCGGTGACATCGAGAGCCAGCGTGTGACAACCACGCTCGGCGAGGTCGGCGATCGCCTCCGTCTTGCGAGCGGTGGCGTAGACGTCATAACCGCGGGCCTG
>DASXHG010000376.1:0-2881 GCA_036488625.1 Solirubrobacteraceae bacterium
GCCAGCGCCCAGGCCCAGCTGACCGGCACGCTGGGCGTCTGCATGGGGACGGTCGGACCGGGCTCGCTGCATCTGCTCAACGGGCTCTACGACGCCAAGAAGTCCCACGCGCCCGTGCTCGCCGTCTGCGGCCAGGTCCCGCTGGCCGACATCGGATCGGACTTCTTCCAGGAGGTCGACAACGACGCCGTGTTTCGCGACGTGGCGACCTACTGCCGCACGCTGACCAGCCCCGAGCAGCTGCCACGCATGCTCGAACAGGCGGTGCAGAGCGCCATCGACGCCCCCGGCGTGGCCGTTCTGACCCTGCCCGGCGACGTCGCTGGGCTGGACTTCGACGGGACGCCGCCAAAGTTCGTCACCGAGCGCCGCCCGGTGGTTCCCGATCGCGATGCGCTACGGGAGGTCGCCTCGCGGATCGATGGTGTCGGTGCGGTGACGCTGCTGGTTGGGAAGGGTGCCCGAGAGGCCCGCAGCGAGGTGCTGGCGCTCGCCGACCGGCTCGGGGCGCCGATGGTTCTCACCCTGAAGGCCAAGGAGAACCTCGAACACGACAATCCGTTCGCGGTCGGCCAGAGCGGCCTGATCGGGAACCCCGCCGCCCAGCACGCCTTCGAGCACTGCGATCTGCTGCTGATGCTGGGCACCGACTTCCCCTACCCGGACTGGTATCCAAAGGGCAAGCAGGTGATCCAGATCGACACCCGCGGCGCCCACATCGGCCGGCGCACCTCGGTTGACCTCGGGGTCGTCGCCGACGCCGGTCTCGCCGTCGCCGGGCTGCTCGAGCTCGTGGCGCCCAAGACCGACCGCGGCCATCTGGAGTCCTCGACGCACAAGTACGCGACGTGGCGCGAGCGACAGGAGCACCTCGCCGACCCCAACTACGACTCGCGCGGCGTGGTCGAGAAGGTCCGCTCCGTGTTCGACAACCCCGACGACCGCATCCGGCCCGAGGCGGTGGCGGTGGCCGTCGACAAGCTCGCCGCCCAGGACGCGATCTTCACCACCGACACCGGGATGTCGACCGTGTGGCTGGCGCGGTTCGTCACGCTCAGCGGGACTCGGCGTCTGGTCGGCTCCTACAACCTCGGGTCGATGGCCAATGCCATGCCCCAGGCGTTGGGCGCCCAGGCTCTGGATCGCAGCCGCGAGGTCGTCGCCTTCTGCGGCGACGGCGGCCTGACGATGCTGCTTGGCGACTTGATCACCGCCGTCCAGCACCAGCTGCCGGTGCGGCTGATCGTGTTCAACAACGGGCGCCTGGGAATGGTCAAGCTCGAGCAGGAACAGGGTGGCTTGCCGGAGTTCGGGACCAAGCTGCATGACGTCGACCTGGCCGCGGTGGCCTCGGCCATCGGCCTGCAGGCGATCCGTGTCACCGACCCCGACGCGCTCGACGAGGCGCTGCGCTCGACCTTCGCCCATCCCGGGCCGGCGCTGATCGATGCGGTCACCAATCCCGACGAGATCTCGCTACCCCCGAAGGTCAAGCCCGGGCAGGCCTGGGGCTTTGCCATCGCCAAGCTGACCGAGACGCTCGAGAGCCGCTCGGCCTGAGCGGCGCGGTCAGGGGCCGCCCGCGGCCCATAGCTCCGCATCGTCCCACGGGGCGACGATCACGGTGTCGGGATTCTGCCTGCGGACATTGGCGGCACGCGCAGCCAGGACCTGCAGTTGCGTGGTCAGCGGGATCTGATCCAGGAGCGGGCAGCCGGTGATGTGCTCGTCCAGTTCACTCACCTTGAGACCGGCGGCCGCGGCCGCCGCGCCCAGGCGCGGGAGAAGCCCGTCGGGATCCTGCCCTGGCGTCAGCAGCAGCAGCCCGTCGGCGGCCGTCAGGGGCACGGCGCCACCGTGCAGCAGGTACTCGCCCTCATAGCCCTCGGCGAGCACGCGCGCTGCCTCCCGGAGCTTCAGGGCTCCCTCCCGGGCGGTTATCGCAGCCGGGCCCACGCCGGCGATGACCAGGACGCGTTCGGGCAGCACGAACTCGGCCTGTTCGGCCCGGCGGATCGCCGACCGTACGCGACCGGGGACGGCGGCCACCTCTCCTGATGAGAAGCTGTCGGTTCCGAGCTCGACGGCGAGGCGAGCCAGTACGACCAGGACCGCGGTGTAGCTCGCCGTGTAGGTCTCCGAGGTCTCAGCGGGCACGGTCGGGATCGCTTCTGGCCAGTCGCGCCCGGCGCCGGTGATCGTGACCAGGCGCGCGCGGGCCTGGGTCGCTCGAGCGCGCGCCGTGCGGGCAAAGCTGGTCTCGGTGGTGTGAGAGATGACCACGACGCCATCCCCCGGGCCGATCGCCGGGCCGCCGCGCACAAACGCGGCCGAGGAGAGCCAGTGGGTCTCGCGCCCGGCACCGCGCAGCATCAGCGCTCCCAGCTCGGCGGCGTGCTGACTGGTGCCGGTGCCGACCAGCCAGATCCGGTCCGCCCCGGCAAGCGCCTGAGCCGGTGCGGCGAGATCGACATCCAGTATCCGCTGCAGCGTCTCAGGCTGAGCGGCGATCGTCTGCGCGAGCGCGGTGGCCATGGTGCTCAGACTGACAGCCGACGGCCCTCCGTGCTGGCCAGTCAAGCTCGGGTCGACTGCTTCCGGCTGTCCAATCAGTCCACGAGCAGGATCTCGTCGCCGAGCCGCAGCTGGTCGCCCGGGCATAGCTGACAGCGCTTGACCAGACTGCCGTTGACCGACGTGCCGTTGGTCGAATCGAGGTCCCGCAGGCTCCACGTGCCGTCGCAGAACACGAGGCGGACGTGGCGGCGCGACACCGTCAGGTCCGACAGGACGATGTCACAGCCGACATCGCGGCCGACAAGCAGCTCCTCGGGCCCGCCCGCCCAGTCCAGCGCGAGCAGCCGAGCGGGATCGTCTCGCG
>DASXHG010000378.1:0-3655 GCA_036488625.1 Solirubrobacteraceae bacterium
TCCGGTAGGCCGGCTGCGTGGCCGTCAGGCCGGCGCGCTTGAACGTCGCCTCGTACTCGAGCGCGGGGGTCCAGACCTCGCCGTAGCCCCCCTGCTCGAATACGGAGCGCACGCGGTCGGTGACCAGGCGAAGCTCCCGCATCTCGTCGGGCAGCACATCGCGGGTTCCGCTGGGAATCCGGTGGATCATCGGCGCTGAGGCTAGTGGGTCGCGCCGGAGATCAGACGTGCGCGGGCACGTCATCGACCCGCTCGATCCGGGCGCCCAGCACGCGCAGGCGTTCGTCGATCCGCTCGTACCCGCGATCGATCTGGCGCACGTTCCCGATCTCGGTGACGCCTTCGGCGCACAGCGCGGCGATCAGCATCGCCATGCCGGCGCGGATGTCGGGGGACTCGACCCGGGAACCGCGCAGCGGCCGGGGCCCGACGATGATCGCCCGGTGGGGGTCGCAGATCGTGATCGCCGCCCCCATGTTGACCAGCTTGTCGGTGAAGAACAGGCGGTTCTCGAACATCTTCTCGTGGATGATCACCGACCCCTCGCACTGAGTGGCCAGGGCGAGGGCGATGCTCGTCAGGTCCGCCGGGAAGGCGGGCCACGGCCCGTCCTCCACCTTGGGCATGTGGCCGCCGGAGTCGTTGCGGATGACCAGGCTCTGGTTGCCGGGCACGATCACGTCGTGGCCGTGGACCTCGCTGCGCAGGCCGAGCCGCTCGAACACGAGACGGATCATGCGCAGGTCGGCGGGCACCGTGTCCTTGACGATCAGCTCGCCGCCGGTGACGCCGGCCAGAGCCATGAACGATCCGATCTCGATGTGATCGGGGGCGATCGAGTGCGTGCAGCCCCGCAGGGTCGCCTCCCCATGGACGGTCATCACGTTGGAGCCGATGCCGTCAACGGCCGCTCCCATGTGGGCCAGCATCCGGGCCAGGTCCTGTACGTGCGGCTCGGAGGCGGCATTGCGAATCACGGTCGGACCCCGGGTCAGGGCAGCGGCCATGAGCGCATTCTCGGTCGCCATGACCGAGGGCTCGTCCATCAAGAAGTCACACGGAGACAGGCCCAGCGAAGGTGCGGTCAGGACCACCTCGGCCTGGCGGTCGTCGACCAGGGCACCCAGGGCGCGGAAGGCGTCGAGGTGCGGATCGAGCCGTCGGCGGCCGATCACGTCGCCGCCGGGCGGCGGCATGCTGGCCGAGCCAAAGCGCGCCAGTAGCGGCCCGGCGAGGAGGAACGAGGCCCGGATCCGTTCGGCCAGCTCGGAGTCGACCTCGGTCGTCTTGACCGACGAGCTGTCGACCCGCACCTCGCTGGAACCGAGCCACTCCACACGGGCGCCAAGCGAACGCAGGAGCTCGATCATGGCCTCGACATCGCTGATGCGGGGCACATTGCGGAGGATCATCTCGTCGTCGGTGAGCAGGCAGGCGGCCAGAATCGGCAGCGCGCCGTTCTTGTTTCCGGCGGGCGTGATGGTGCCTGACAACGGCACCCCACCCTCGATCACGAACTTCTCCAGGGGGATCGACCTCGCTTGGGTTGGTTCGGTTCCCGCCGCGGGTGGCGGCGAGCCAGTTAGCCTAGCCGGTGACCGCAGAGGCGGAGCGCTGGCCAGCTCGGAGTGCTGAGCTAGGGTAACGGCCATGTCGGAGGATGTTTCGCGCGCGAAGGCCTGGACCCTTCTCTGCGAGTGGACCGAATCAGACAGCCTCCGCCGCCACATGCTGGCCGTCGAGGCGGCGATGCGCGCCTACGCCCCCCGCTTCGGGGGCGATCCCGAGCTGTGGGGCGTGACCGGGCTGCTCCACGACCTTGATTACGAGCGGTATCCGGATCTCGACACCGGGCATCCGCGGTTTGCCCTCGCAGAGCTCGAGGCGCGCGGTTACCCCCCGGAGCTGATCCGCGCCGTCGCCTCGCACGCCGACTTCATGGGTGTCCCGCGGGAGACCCCGATGGAGAAGACCCTGTTCGCGGTCGACGAGCTGTCGGGGTTCATCCTTGCCTGCGCGTACGTCCGCCCCGAGGGATTGGTCGGGATGACACCGAAATCAGTCAAGAAGAAGATGAAGTCGCCGAGCTTTGCCGCCGCGGTCAGCCGTGACGATCTCCGTTCCGGAGCCGAGGAGCTCGGGGTCGACTTCGACGAGCACGTCGCCACGGTCATCGCCGCCCTGACCGCGCGCAGCGATGAGCTGCTGCCGGCCAGCGCCCAATGATGAGCTAATTCTCACTAATCACCGCTAATCCGGCCCTGGATAGGGATAGCTTGCGCTCATGCCGCGGCCGGGTGCTGCGCTCCTGGAGCGCGACGCTGAGTTGACCGCCATCACGGACGCCCTCCACCGGGCGATCGAGGGCGCGGCCGGCGTCCTGTTGGTGGAAGGCGTCGCCGGGATCGGAAAGACGCGACTCCTTCGGGAGGCACGCCATCTCGCTGACGGCATGGATCTGAGGGTGCTGAGCGCCCGGCCGACGCCGCTGGACGCCGACCTGCCGTGGAACGTGGTCCGACAGTTGCTGGTCCCTGCTGTGCGCGCTGCCCCCTCGGGCCGGCAGACGCGTCTGCTCAGCGGGGCCGCCCGGCTCGCGGCTGCGCCGCTGGGACTGAGGTCCGGTAGTGCCGACGTGGACTCCTTTGCGCCCCTCCACGGTCTGTACTGGCTTGTGGCCAACCTCGCCCACGAGAGCCCGATCCTGATGGCGATCGACGACCTGCAGTGGTGCGATGCCGCCTCGCTGCGCTTCATCATTCATTTCGTCTCCCGCAACGAGGGCCTCCCAGTGGTGCTGATCGGGGCGATCCGCAGCGGAGAGCCGAGTGCGCTGACGGGACCCCTGGAGTCCCTCGCCGCCAACCCGTCGGTGCAGCTGATCCAGCCCAGGCCGCTGACGCTGGCGGCAAGCGCCGAGCTGATCGCCCACGAGGTATCGAATCCGATCAGCGAGGAGGTCGTTGAGGCCTGTCACCGCATGACCGGCGGCAACCCGTTCCTCCTCAACGAGTTAATGCGCGAGATCGAGGACGCGCGGGGTCCCGTCACCGCCGCCTGGGTGCGATCGATCAGTCCCGCCTCGCTGGCTCGCAGCGTGATCGACCGGCTGACCCGGCTGGGATCCCCTGCCCTCGCCCTCGCGCGGGCGGTCGCCGTGCTGGGCGGCGGCGCCCACCTGAAGGTCGCCGCGGAACTGGCCAACCTCGGTCTCGATGACGGAGTCGAGGCCGCCGACCGGTTGATCCGGGCCGGAGTGGTGGTCACGCACGATGGGAAGTTGGCCTTCGCCCATCCCCTGATTCGAGAAGCGGTCTACAGCGAGCTCTCACCGCCGGCCCGATGGCGGCTCCACGCCGCCGCCGCCCATCTCCTGGCCGCCTGGCCGGACCAAACGCAGGAGGTCGCGGCCCAGCTGCTCGCTACGGCCCCGGCTGCCGATCCGTGGACGGTCGAGAGGCTGCGCGCCGCGGCCACGGTCGCCCGAGACGAGGGGGCGCCCGAACTGGCCGCAAGCTATCTAGAGCGGGCGCTCGCCGAGCCCCCGCAGTCTGACCCGCAGGCCGAGATCCTCATCGAGCTGGGTGCCTTGGAGAGTCACTACGACCCGGCGCGAGCCGTGGAGCGCTTTGAAGCCGCGGCGCCGCTGATGCTT
>DASXHG010000241.1:0-5175 GCA_036488625.1 Solirubrobacteraceae bacterium
GCCATCGCCAGCGCGCGTCCGAGCACCCTGGACCCGAACGCGGCCCAGCTTCACCGCTACGCCCCCGGCAGCGAGGCTGTGTTCCTGACCGAGCTGGCCGCGGCGTTGGCCGGGGAGGACCGACCTGGCCGGACTGAGGCCATCTCTGACCTGGCCGGCCTGCTCCGCGACGGCGGCGAGGACGTGGTCATCGTCTGGAGCGAGCGGATCGGCTCCGAGGCGGCCGCCGCCCTGGCCCGCGTGGCCGCCCTGCTGGGTCTGGACGGGCGCGACGGCGCCGGCGTGCTCGAAATTCCCTCCGGCGCCAACGGCCGCGGTCTGCGCGAGGCCGGTGTCCGGCCCGACTGCGGTCCCGGGCTGGCGCCACTGCCGGGTGAGGCGCTCGGCCGTGACGCGCCGGCCATCGCCCAGGCCGCCGCCGACGGCGAGCTCACCGCTCTCTACCTGTTCGGAACCGATCCGATCCGCGACCAGCCCGACCGCGCCCTGTGGGAGACGGCGCTGCACAGCGCCGCGCTCGTCGTCGCCCACGCCTCGATTCTGACCGAGGGCCTGCGCGAGCACGCGAGCGTGATCTTCCCCGCCGAGTCCTACGCCGAGAAGGAGGGCACCGTCGTCCACCCCGACGGTCGCCTCCAACGCCAGCGAATCGCGATCGCCCATCCCGACGAGGTGCGATCCGGATGGGCCGTTGTGGCCGCCCTCGCCTCGCGCGCGGGCGTGGACATCGACGCCCGCCACTCGACCGACGTGTTCGCCGACCTGGTCGCCGCCGTGCCGTTCTATGAAGGCCTGACCGTGGACGAGATCGGCGGCCGCGGTGTCCGCTGGCCCGAGCGCGAGTCGGCGGCCGCCGCCGCGAATCAAGTCGCCGATGATGCGGTCAGCGAGGAGAGCTTTGCCGCCGCCGGCCCGGCCCTGCCCAACGAGGGGGAGCTGCGGCTGGGGACCTACCGTCCGATCTGGGCCGCGCCCGAATGCGAGATTTCTCCGGCGCTGAAGTTCCTGATCCCCGACCAGCAGCTCGAGCTCGCGCCCTCAGACGCCGACTGGCTCGGGATCGCTCACGGCGATGAGGTCACGGTCGCCCAAAACGGGACCCGCATCAACGCCAAGGCGTTCGTGCGCTCGTCCGTTCCGGCCGGATCGGCCTTCCTGGCCGACGGCATCGAGGGCGAGCAGTCCGCCAACGCGCTCACCGAACCGCTGATCGAGGTCCACAAGGCATGACCTTCGCCGTCGTCAACTACTTCGAGCCGTGGTGGGTCCAGATCATCAAGGCGCTGGTCATCTTCGCCGTCATCTTCGCCCTGCTGCCGGTGCTGATCGTCTACGAGCGCAAGCTGCTGGGCCGCTTCCAGAACCGCTACGGCCCCAACCGGGTCGGGCCGTTCGGACTGATGCAGCCGCTGGCCGAGATCGTCAAGTTCGCCACCAAGGAGCCCTTCCGGCCCACGACCTCGGTCGGTTACCTGTTCCGGATCGCGCCCATGATCGCCATCCTCACCGCCGTCACCTCACTGGCCCTGGTGCCGTTCGGCGACGTGCAGGATGTGCTCGGGCAGAAGGTCGGGCTGTACGGGATCGACGTCTCGGTCGGGATCCTGTTCGTGTTCGCGTTCAGCGGCATCTCCTTCTACGGGATCATGCTCGGCGGCTGGGCCTCGGGCTCCAAGTACTCCTTTCTGGGCGCGATGCGCGGGGCGGCCCAGCTCATCTCCTACGAGGTGTCCCAGGGACTGGCCCTGGTCGGGCTGCTGATCAGCGCCGGAACTCTGTCGCTGACCGGGATCGTCCACGCCCAGGCGGGCATGTGGTACATCGTCCCGCAGTTCGTCGGCTTCCTGATCTTCATGACGGCGTCGTTCGCGGAGACCAACCGGGCCCCGTTCGACCTCGTCGAAGCCGACGCCGAGCTCGTCGGCGGCTACTTCACCGAATACGGCGGGACCGCGTTCGTGGCCTATCTGTTCGCGGAGTACACGAACATGATCGTCGTCTCGGGCATGGCCGTGACCCTGTTCTTGGGCGGCTGGCTGATGCCCTTCGGGATCCATCCCCCCGGCTGGGTTGACCCGATCGTGGTCCTGGTCAAGATCTTCTTGATCCTCACGCTGTTCATCTGGGTCCGCGCCACCCTCCCCCGCCTGCGCTACGACCAGCTCATGTCCTTCGGCTGGAAGATCTTGCTTCCGCTCGCCACCCTGAACCTGCTCGTGACCGCCATCATCGTGGCCACCTGAGAGGAGGAAACCGCACCCCATGACCCCTCCCTACGAACCCGGCGCTGACGTCATCGAGGTCGTCCGCGCGCCCGGCCAGGGCAGCGCGCGCGGCGCCTATCGCGTCTTCGGCGAGACGCTGCGCGGCCTGAAGACGACCTTTGCTCGCGTCGTCGAGGGCCCGACGACGATCCAGTACCCGGAGCAGAAGACGCCCGTCTACCCGCGCTTCCGCGGCCGCCACAAGCTGCACCGCTTCGAAGACACCGGGCTCGAGAAATGCGTCGGCTGCTCGCTGTGCGCCGCCGCCTGCCCCGCCGATTGCATCCGTGTCGTCGCCGCCGAGAACACACCCGAGAACCGCATCTCCCCGGGCGAGCGCTACGCGGCCGTCTACGAGATCAACTTGTCGCGTTGCATCTTCTGCGGCTATTGCGAGGTCGCCTGCCCGTTTGACGCCATCACCATGGGCCACGACTACGAGATGTCGGACTACACCCGCTCGGACCTGATCTTCACCAAGGAGATGCTGCTCGCCGAGCCGATCGAGCGCACGCCGCTGCGGCGCGAGGGCGAGTAGCAGTCAAAGATGTCCGCCGTCCTGTTCTTCATTGCCGCGATCGGGGCCCTGACCGGGGCCGTCGGCGTGGTCATGTTGCGCAATCCGTTCTACAGCGTGCTGGCTCTGGTCGGCCATCTGATCTGCCTGGCCGCGCTGTTCCTGCTCCTGCGGGCGGAGTTCGTGGCCGCGGCGCAGGTCGTCGTCTACGCCGGCGCGGTCATGGTCCTGTACGTGTTCGTGGTCGCCTACATCGGCGGCGCCGACGAGCCGCTGACGAATGTCGGCGGAGGACTGAAGATCCTCGGCCCGCTGTTTGCCCTGGCCCTGGCCGTGGAGCTCTGCATAGCGCTGCTCGGGACCGGGCTGAAGGGAATCTCGGGCAAGGGCGCGCCCTACATCCTGGGCTTCGGCACGCCGAAGGAGATCGGCCGCCTGTTTTTGACCAGCTACCTGTTCCCGTTCGAGGTGGCCAGCCTGCTGCTGATGGTGGCCGCGATCGGCGCCGTCGTCCTGGCCCGCCGCCGGCGTGGCCTCGAGGACGATGAGGAGCTCGAGCCCGAGGTGCCGACGATCCGGCCCAAGTACACGGGCACGATGGCCGAGTCAACCGGCATTCGCGCGGGCTTCGCCACCGATCCCGCGATTGAGGACCCGGACAAGGCGGCCACCACCTCGGAGGGCGGCTGGTAATGCCGATCGGCTGGTATCTCGTCGTCTCGGCGCTGATCTTCTGCATCGGTACCGTCGGCGTGCTCACGCGGCCCAACCCGCTCGTGATCCTCCTCTGCCTGGAGCTGATGCTGAACGCCGCCAACCTGGCCCTGGTCGCGTTCTCGCGCATGTGGGGCAACCAGGCGGGGCAGATCTTCGCCCTGATCGTGATGGTCGTCGCCGCCTGCGAAGTGACCGTCGGCCTGGGCCTGATTGTGGCCATCTACCGCCGCCACCTGGCCGTCAATGTCGATGATTTGAACGAGCTGCGCGGATGAGCCCTACGACGTTCGGCTGGCTCGTCCTGCTCTTCCCGCTGCTCGGGTGCGTCGTGACCGCGCTCGGCTTCCGCAGCTACCGGGGCGTCGCGGCGGGCGTGGTCGGCAGCCTGGCCATCGTCCTGTCCTTCGCCTGTGCGGTGGGCGCGCTCGTGACCCTGCTCGGCCGTCCGGAATCCGGCCGCGAGCTGACCTCGAGCCTGTGGAACTACGTCGCCACCACGGGCGTCGACGCCAAGCTCACGATCCTCGTCGACCCGCTGTCGGTGCTGATGGCGCTGATCGTCTCCGGGGTCTCGGCGCTGATCCATATCTACTCGATCGGCTACCTGAAGTCAGACCGCGGCTACGTTCGCTTCTTCTCCTACCTGAACTTCTTCGTCTTCTCGATGCTGCTGCTGGTCCTGGCCGGCAACTTCCTGCTCCTGATCGTCGGCTGGGCGTTCGTCGGCGCCGCGTCCTACCTGCTGATCTCCTTCTGGTACCGCCGGACGACAGCGACCAGGGCCGGGATCAAGGCGTTCGTCATCAACGTCCTCGGCGACGTCGGCCTGGTCCTCGGAACCTTCTTCATCTTCCGCCACACCGGCACGCTCGACTTCGTCAAGACGTTCCACGCCGTCCCCCACGTCTTCAGCCACAACTCGACCGACCTGGTTGCCGGGTGCCTGCTGTTGCTGGTGGGCGCGTTCGCGAAGTCCGCGCAGGTCCCGCTCCATACCTGGCTCCCCGACGCGATGGAGGGCCCGACCCCGGTCTCGGCCCTGATTCACGCCGCCACCATGGTCACCGCCGGCGTGTATCTGATCGCGCGCATGCACCCGCTGTTTGAACAGGCCCCGACGGCGGCCGACGTGGGCGCGATCGTCGGCGGCGCGACGCTGATCATCGCCGCCACGATCGCCATCGTCCAGCCCGACCTCAAGCGCGTGATCGCCTACTCGACGATGTCCCAGATCGGCTACATGATCATGGCCGTCTCGGTTGGCGCCTACTCGGCCGGCCTGTTTCACCTGATGACGCACGGCTTCTTCAAGGCCCTGCTCTTCATGGCCGCGGGTTCGCTGATCAGCGCCATGGGTGGCGAGCAGTCCCTGGACCGGATGGGCGGCTTCAGGCGAGCCATGCCCTTCACCTTCATCTGCTTTGTCATCGGCGGCCTCGCCCTGTCGGGGATGCCCCCGTTCTCGGGCTGGCTGTCAAAGGACGACATCATCGCCTTCCTCGATCACCGCGGCGGCGGCTTCGAGGTCCTCGGCATCCTCGGGTATGTCGGTGCGCTGTTGACCGGCGTCTACACGTTCCGGATGATCTTCCGCGCCTTCTTCGGCGAGCCCGTCGAGGAGGCCGTCGAGCTCGAGCACGGCCACCTCTTCCACCCCGAGTCCGGGTTCAATCCCGG
>DASXHG010000443.1:0-2452 GCA_036488625.1 Solirubrobacteraceae bacterium
GCTCGGGCTCTCGCATCGGGAATGGGAGCCGATCGTCACTCCGCTGTCGGCGCGCTTTCGCGTCGTGCTGCCCGACCTCCCGCTGCACGGCGACTCCGAGGACCGTCCTCGTCATTCCTACAGCCCGGACTGGCTCGCGGATGTGCTGAGTGGGTTCTGCCGCGAGGTCGGCGGCCCGCGGCCGATCGTTGCCGGGCACGACTTTGGGGCCGAGCTGGCTCTGCTCGCCGTCCGTACCGGTCGCCTCGACCCGCGGCGGGTGGTGATTATGCCCAACCGCCTTCATCGACGAGACGAGTTCCCGGTCCAGCGGGCGGCCTGGCGCGCCGCCTGCCGTGTCGCCGGCCTGCCCGGCCTTGACCGCGTCCTGGCTCACGGGGCACGGCTCGTCTTCCGTCCCTCGGTGGGCCCGAAGTTGTCGGTTCAGAGCAGTCCGGCGGCGCGCGATCTGGTCCGGCACGCCTTCGCCGACGTCGGCGGCAACGGCAACCGGGCGCGGTCGTGGGCGAAGTTCGCTCATCGCTGGCCGGTCGAGGCCCAGACCCAGCTCCTCGATGCCTATCCCCAGATGCAGATGCCCGTTCTGCTCCTGTGGGCTGACGCCGACCCGGCCCACCCGGTTCAGGCCGCTACGGAGGCGCTGGACCTCCTGCCCGACGGGCAGCTGCGGACGTTGCCCGGAACCGGCTTCCTGATCGCCTACGACGATCCGGTGGCGGTGGCTCGAGAGCTGATCTCGTTCTGCGGGTGAGCGCCGTGAACGAGTAGCGTTGAGAACAGAAAACGCGAAGTGAAAGGACAGTCCATGGGCGTTCAGGCGAACGAGCAGCTCTGGGGCGGGGAAACAACCAAGGCGGTCAGCAATTTTCCGATCTCGGGCGAGACCGTCCCGGTTCCCGTGATCCGCTGGCTGGGGCGCATCAAGGGCGCCGCAGCCCGCGTGAACGGCGAGCTCGACCTGCTCGACGACGGCCTGGCGGAGCGGATCGCCACCGCCGGCGACCGGGTGGCCGAGGGGGAATTTGACGACCAGTTCCCGATCGACGTGTTCCAGACCGGCTCGGGCACCTCGACCAACATGAACGCCAACGAGGTGATCGCCAACCTGGCCGGCGAGGGCGTCCATCCCAACGACCACGTGAACATGGGTCAGTCCTCAAACGATGTCTTCCCCTCGGCCGTTCATCTGGCCGCACTCGATGAGGCGACCAACGATCTGCTGCCCGCGCTCGAGCGCCTGGAGAAGGCGTTCGCCGACAAGGCGCAGGAGTTCACCGACATCGTCAAGGCCGGCCGCACCCACCTCATGGATGCCGTCCCGGTCACCCTGGGCTCCGAGTTCGCCGGCTATGCCGCTCAGATCCGGCTCGGGGCGCTGCGGATACGAAACACGCTGCCCCAGGTCGCGCAGATCCCGCTCGGCGGGACCGCCACGGGGACGGGCCTGAACACCCATAAGGAGTTCGCCATCCGGATTCGGGCGCGCCTGACCGAGACCAGCGGACTCGAGATCCGCCCTCCCGAGGATCCGTTCGAGGCCCAGGGCAACCGCGACGCGCTGGTTGAGCTCTCGGGCGCGCTCAAGGTGGTGGCGGTTTCGCTGACCAAGATCGCTAACGACCTGGCGCTGATGGGCTCTGGCCCCCGCGCGGGGATCGGCGAGCTGTTGCTGCCCGAGCTGCAGAAGGGCTCCTCGATCATGCCCGGCAAGGTCAATCCGGTTCTGCCCGAGGTTGTCCTCCAGGTCGCGGCGCAGGTGGTCGGCAACGATGCCGCGATCACGATCGGCGGCATGCAGGGCAACTTCGAGCTCAACGTGCGCGTCCCGCTGCTCGCTCGCAACCTGCTCGAGTCGATCCGCCTGCTCGCCTCCACATCGCGTGCCTTTGCCGAGAAGTGCGTCGAGGGCATCCAGGCCAACGAGGAGGGCTGCCGCCACTCGGCCGAGTCCACCCTGGCCGCGGCCACGGCGCTGAACCCGTACATCGGGTACGACCGCGGGGCCGAGATCGTCAAGGAGGCCGCCACCTCCGGGCGCATGCTGCGCGAGGTCGCCTACGAGAAGGGCGTGGACGAGGAGACCTACGACAAGGCGATGGACCTGCGCAAGATGGCCCAGGGCAACCTGTAGCCGCCGCTCGGCCGAGGTGCGGCGCCGGTCGCTCTCCGGCCGAGTCGCTGCTCGGCCGAGGCCGGCCCTGTGACGATTCGGTCACGGGGGTGGCGGTTGTGTGAAAAAAGGCATCTGGGGAGGGGTGGCGGGCGAAAAAGCGGTCAAAGTCCCGTGAGTGACCGCCACAACGCGCATCTCCGCACGCACCCCGCCTGATTCTGAGGGGTAGGTGCCCAGGGGCGCGGATCCTGGCGCATCCAGCACGCACTGCGTCCGGGTGCTGGGTGTGCGTGCGGAAGTGCGCGTTTTGTTTCCGGGACGAGCAGATCGCGGGCTGGG